>DASTDQ010000919.1:0-4890 GCA_035710305.1 Vicinamibacterales bacterium
GGTAGAATGGAACCAACATATTGCGCTTGCCCTAAAAGAAAAACGCAATATGTTGTGGTTAGCGTCTTGACAAAGCTGTAAACCGGGCGCACTATGACCGGGCGCTCAACGAGGTGTAGACAAGGCAGGAAGCTCCCAGCCTCCGGCCGATCGGGTTAGGCCCACAGGACGTCTCGCGCGCCAACCACAAACAGAATTCCGGACGCCACCGAAGGGGTAGGTGCGTCCTTGAGGGAAGCGTCATGTCGGAGGAGAGCATGGAAAGAGGCCCTGCCCGCGAAGCTGCCGCCGGCCAGCAGGTGACACAGGGTGGCCCCCTCGACCCCTCGACGCGGGTTCGCAAGGTCGAGTCGAAGCCGACGCTCGTGCCCGGCCTCGAGTTTCCACGCTATTTCACCCTGCCGGGCGTAGACCCGTTCGACGAGATCGAATGGGAAATCCGCTCCGCGGTGATCGGCAATGAAAAGGGCAAGGTCGTCTTCGAGCAGCGCGACGTCGAGATTCCCCAGTTCTGGTCCCAGCAGGCCACCAACATCGTCGTCTCGAAGTATTTCCGCGGGCAGATCGGGACGCCGGAGCGGGAACGGAGCGTCAAGCAGCTGGTTGGCCGCGTGGTGGACACGATCACCGGCTGGGCGCGGGTGCAGAAGTACTTCGCCAGCGAGGACGCGCTCGTTTCCTTCAGCAGCGAGCTGAAGCACCTGCTCGTCTATCAGAAGGCGGCGTTCAACAGCCCGGTCTGGTTCAACTGCGGCTTCGAGAAGGCGCCCCAGTGCTCGGCGTGCTTCATCAACTCCGTGCAGGACACGATGGACTCGATCCTGACGCTGGCCAAGACGGAGGGGATGCTCTTCAAGTACGGCTCCGGCACCGGCAGCAACCTCTCGGCGATCCGTTCGTCGAAGGAGCTGCTCGCCGGCGGCGGCACGGCGTCCGGCCCGGTCTCGTTCATGAAGGGCTACGACGCGTTTGCCGGCGTGATCAAGTCGGGCGGCAAGACGCGGCGCGCCGCGAAGATGGTGATCCTCAACGCCGACCATCCCGACGTGATGGATTTCATCAACTGCAAGGTCGAGGAGGAGAAGAAGGCCTGGGCGCTCATCGACGCCGGCTACGACGGATCCTTCACCGGCACGGCCTACACCTCCATCTTCTTCCAGAACTCCAACAACAGCGTGCGCGTCACCGACGACTTCATGCGCGCGGTGCTCGACGACGGGGACTGGCACACGAAGGCGGTGCGGGACGGCTCGCCGATGGAGACCTACAAGGCGCGCGACCTCATGCACGGGATCGCGGAGGGCACGTGGGTGTGCGGCGATCCCGGCATGCAGTTCGACACCACCGTCAACGAGTGGCACACCTGCCCGAACACGGCGCGCATCAATGCGAGCAACCCGTGCTCGGAGTACATGTTCCTGGACGACTCGGCGTGCAACCTCGCCTCGATCAACCTGATGAAGTTCGTCAAGGAGGACGGCGAGTTCGACGTCCCCGCGTTCAAGGCGGCGTGCCGCACCCTCATCACCGCGCAGGAGATCATCGTTCCGAACTCGAGCTACCCGACCAAGTCGATCGAGAAGAACTCGCACGAGTACCGTCCGCTCGGGCTCGGCTACGCGAACCTCGGCGCCCTGCTCATGTCGCGCGGGCTGCCGTACGACAGCGACGAAGGGCGCGCGTACGCGGCCGCCATCACCGCGGTGATGACCGGCGAGGCGTACGCCCAGTCGGCGAAAGTCGCACGCGACCACGGCGGCCCCTTCGCCGGCTTCGACGCCAACCGCGAGCCGATGCTGCGCGTCATGCGGAAGCACCGGGACGCCGTGTCGGAGATCGCCCCGAAGTACGTGCCGGCCGACCTGTACGCGGCGGCCAGGCAGGCATGGGATGAAGCCGTGGAGCTCGGCGAGGACTTCGGCTACCGGAACGCGCAGGCGACGGTGCTCGCGCCGACCGGGACGATCGGCTTCATGATGGACTGCGACACCACGGGCGTCGAGCCCGACATCGCGCTCGTCAAATACAAGAAGCTCGTCGGCGGCGGGTTGATGAAGATCGTCAACACTACCGTGCCGATGGCCCTCGCCAAGCTCGGCTACACCAAGCCGGAGATCGAGGCGATCGTGCACCACATCGACGAGCAGGAGACGATCGAAGGGGCGCCGTTCCTCAGGGACGAGCACCTGCCGGTGTTCGACTGCGCGTTCAAGCCGGCCAACGGCGAGCGGTCGATCCAGTACATGGGTCACATCCGGATGATGGGCGCCACGCAGCCGTTCATCTCGGGCGCCATCAGCAAGACCGTCAACGTGCCCCGCGAAGCGAGCGTCGAGGACATCGAGAGGGCGTACCTGGAGTCGTGGCGTCTCGGCGCGAAGGCGATCTCCATCTACCGCGACGGCAGCAAGCGGACGCAGCCGCTCAACACGTCGAAGGCGCAGGTCACCGACACGCGCAACGTCGAGACCGTGCGGGAGGTCGTGAAGGAGGTCGTGAAGATCGTCGAGCGGCCGCAGCGGCGCAAGCTCCCCGACGAGCGCAACTCCATCACGCACAAGTTCGACGTCTCCGGCCACGAGGGCTACATCACGGTCGGCCTCTTCGAGGACGGGACGCCCGGCGAGATCTTCCTGGTGATGGCGAAGGAGGGGTCCACGATCTCGGGCTTCGCCGACGCGTTCGCGCAGGCGGTCTCCTACTGCCTGCAGTACGGCGTCCCGCTCCAGACGCTGGTGGACAAGTTCAGCCACTCGCGTTTCGAGCCGTCGGGGATGACGAAGAACCCCGAGGTGCGCTTCGCCAAGTCGATCGTCGACTACATCTTCCGGTGGATGGCCACGAAGTTTCTGTCGCCTGAAGCCCAGTTCCGCGCGGGTGTGAACATGCGCGAGGAGCCGGACCAGGTGTCAGGCAGTATGCCTGGTTCAACCAGTTCAACGGGTGCGATGTTCAGCGCGATCCCGGAGGTCAAGGTCGAAGCCGACAGGCGAGCAAAGAAGACGAGCGAGTTCGGCGCGCTGCGGAACCAAGAGGACGCGCCGCCGTGCAGCACGTGCGGGTCGATCATGATCCGCAGCGGCAGCTGCTACAAGTGCGGCAACTGCGGCACCACGAGCGGCTGCGCATAGAAGGCCTCAGGGCCCGGGCCTCAGGCCTCAGGGCTGGGCAGGGAATCAGTGGGCGCAGAGAAACGGTAGGGGCGGGTCTTCAGACCCGCCCGACAACGACCGTTGAAGTATCCTTCCCGGCATGTTCTTTCAGCGTTCAGCCGTTCTCGTCGTTGTGAGCGCTCTCCTGGCTTCGATTCCTGTCTCCGCTCAATGGTTCAAGTACCCGACGGCGGGAGTTCCACGGAAGGCGGATGGCAGCGTGAACATGTCGGCTCCCGCGCCCCGGATGGCCGACGGCAAGCCGGACTTCTCCGGAATCTGGATGACGGCCGAACCCAATCGGCGAGCGGAGGGGCTGTCGAGCCCAGGCAATCCGGTCAGTCCACGGGAGGCGAAGCCCATCGACGAGAAGCCCGGTGATCCCACTGCGATCGGCGCGTCCCGCCAGATGGCGAACATCGGCGTCGATCTTCCGGGAGGCTTACCGTATCAGCCCTGGCTCGTCCCCATCGTCAAAGAGCGCACGGCCAACGACGCGATAGACGACCCGCACATCCGATGCCTGCCTGACAACTTCCTGCGCGCGTACGGGCTGCCGCACCTGCTGAAGTTCGTCCACACGCCGGGGCTCCTGGTGGTGCTCAATGAAATGAATGCCACGTACCGCCAGGTGTTCACCGACGCCCGCCCCCTGCCCGACGATCCGAACCCGTCGTGGCAGGGGTATTCGTCGGCGAAATGGTCCGGCGATACCCTTGTGATCGACACGATCGGGGTGCGCGACGACACGTGGATCGACTGGAATGGAAGCGTGCTGACGCAGTCGGCCAAGGTGCGGGAGGAAATCCGGCGTCCCGACTTCGGACACCTGGAGGTCCGGGCCACGGTAGACGATCCCAAGGCGTACACGAAGCCGTGGACGGTCACGTTGCGGCAGCGCATCGTCGTCGACACGGAGTTGGTGGACGAAATCTGCCTGGAACACCAGAAGTTCCTCGTGCGCTGACATGGGCTTCATCGGCTTCCTGTATCCGTGGGGCATCCTGCTGCAGGTGCTGGCGGTCATCCACTTCTTCCGCCGCCGCCCGGAGACGTTCTGGATCTACGTCATCTTCTTTCTCGGTCCACCCGGCGCGCTGATCTACATCGTCATGGAGGTCGTCCCGGATCTGGGTCTGCTCCGGCAGTCCTTTGATTCATTCGGACGGCGCAAGAGGATCCGCCTTCTCGAGGCGCTCATCGTGCAGAACCCGTCGGCCGGGAATTACGAGGAGCTCGGCGACCTGTACCTCGAAGAGAAGAAGTTCGCGAAGGCACGCGAGTGCTACGACAAGGCCATCTCGCCCCGCACGGCCCACCTCGATCCAATTTATCGCCGCGCGATCGCCGAGATCCAGCTTGGCGACTTTGCTGCCGCCGCCACGGATCTCGAGCAGGTCACGTCGCGCGACGCCAAGTACGATTCCCACCGCGCCGTGGGGCTGCTGGCCCATGCCTTCGCGAACACGGGGCGTGCCGAAGAGGCCGAGGCGCTCTTCCGTCAGGCCACGGAGCGGTCCACGCTGACCGAGACCCAAGTGAACTACGCGACGTTTCTCGCGTCGCAGAACCGGCCGCAGGAGGCGCGCCAATGGGCCGAGGCCGTCCTGGAGCGCAAGCCGACCATGCCAAGGTATCTGCAGCGGCGGGAGCGGCCGTGGTTTCGGAAGGCCAAGGCCGTCCTGAAGCGCGTCAAGTAAATGGGGTCGGGAGTCATTTCTTGAGGACACTCTGGTGC
>DASTDQ010000920.1:0-3402 GCA_035710305.1 Vicinamibacterales bacterium
CGTCGGCCACGCTTCCCGGAGGCCTCCCGCTCGTGTCGCCGCCCTATGCCGTGCTCGCGGCGATCGACCTGAACCGGGGCGAGATCGTCTGGAAGGTCCCGCTCGGCGACAACCCGGCCGTCCGGAATCACCCGCTGCTCAAGGGGGTCGCGCTCCCGGACCGGCTCGGCTCGTCGGGAAACTCCGGTGGCGCGATGGTGACGCGAAGCGGTCTCGTCTTCATCGGCGGAGGCGACGGCTACTTCTATGCGTTCGAGACGAAGACGGGCAGGGAGGTGTGGCGTGAGAAGATTCCCTACGCCGGCACGGCCAACCCGATGACGTACCGCACGCAGTCGGGCAAACAGTTCATCGTCATGGCCACCGGCACGGGCGAGAACAACGCGCTGCTCGCGTATGCAGTCGGCGCTGGGCAGTAGAGCGGGGGCTTCAGCCCCCGCGGTCGGGACGAGCGAGGGGAAACCATCGTGATCAAACAGGGATTCAGTGTTGCGTGCGGGTTGCTCGTCGTCGCCGTGCTTGCGAGCGCGCAGACGCAGCGGACGATATGGGACGGCGTGTACTCCGACGAACAGGCCAAGCGCGGAGAGCAGCTGTACGCTGAACACTGTGCCCGGTGCCACGGCGACGGCCTGGGTGGCGTCGAATCGGCGCCGGCGCTGACCGGCCCTGCTTTCTACGCCAACTGGGAAGGCGAATCGCTGAACGCGCTCTTCGAGCGGATCCGCATGTCGATGCCGCAGGACAATCCCGGCTCTCTGTCGCGCGTGCAGAATGCCGACATCGTGTCGCACATGCTGCGGGCCGGAGGCTACCCGGCCGGGAAGACTCCGCTCGAGGGGCAGGCGGCAGCGCTCGGACAGATCAAGGTACTCACGTACAAACCCTAGAGATACTTGTGTTCACACTTCTCGCTTCTCACTTCTCGGTTCGTGTTCAGTTTCGCGGTTCGGTTCGAGGTTTGCGTCGCATCGCGCTTCTACTGACGGTCATCGCCGCGGCCGCCTGGACGACATCGTCAGTCAAGGGGCAGACCGGCGCGCCGAAAGGGGAGTGGCGGACCTACGGCGGAGATCTCGGCCACACGCGCTATGCCGCGCTGGATCAGATTACCGCCGCGAACTTCTCGAAGCTCGAGGTGGCGTGGCGCTTCAAGACCGACAACCTGGGCCCCCGTCCCGAGTTCAACTTCCAGTCAACGCCGCTCATGGTCGGCGGACGCCTGTTCTCGACTGCCGGCACGCGGCGCGCGGTCGTTGCGCTCGACGCCGCGACCGGCGAGCTGCTGTGGGTGCACGGTGAAGACGAAGGCGCGCGCGGCGCGGCGGCACCGCGGCAGCTCTCCGGCAGGGGGCTGGCGTACTGGAGCGACGGCAAGGAGGAGCGGATCCTCTACGTCACGCCGGGCTATCACCTGGTCGCGCTCGATGCGAAGACAGGGAGCCGGGCCGCGTCGTTCGGACGCAACGGCGCTGTCGATCTCAAGCAGGATTTCGATCAGCCATTCGATCTGACGACGGGGCCCGTCGGACTGCACGCCACGCCCACCGTTGCCGGCAACATCGTGCTGGTCGGCGCCGCCTTCGAGACAGGCGCCAACCCGAGGAGCCGAAGCAACATCAAGGGCGCCGTCCGTGCCTTCGACGTCCGGACGGGCAAGCGCCTGTGGGCGTTCAAGACCATTCCCGAGCCGGGCGAGTTCGGAAGCGAGACGTGGGAAGACGACTCGTGGGCCTACACCGGCAACACCGGCGTGTGGGCGCAGATCTCGGTGGACGAGGAACTGGGGATCGCGTACCTGCCCGTTGAAATGCCGACGCACGATTACTACGGCGGCGCGCGTCCGGGGAACGGACTGTTCGGCGAGAGCCTGGTCGCCGTCGATCTGAAGACGGGTCAGCGGAAGTGGCACTTCCAGCTCGTGCACCATGGCATCTGGGACATGGACATTCCGTGCGCGCCGATCCTCGCCGACATCACGATCAACGGCCGGACGGTCAAGGCGGTGGCGCAGCCGAGCAAGCAGGCCTTCCTTTACGTCTTCGACCGCGTGACTGGTCAGCCGATCTGGCCGATCGAGGAGCGCCAGGTGCCGCAGGGTGACGTGCCGGGAGAGAGGTACTCGAAGACCCAGCCCTTCCCGACCAGGCCTGCGGCGTACGAGCGCCAGGGGCTGGCAATCGACGATCTGATCGACTTCACGCCGGAACTCCGGGCGGAAGCGGTGAAGGCGATCGCGCCGTACAAGATCGGGCCGGTGTTCACGCCGCCCGTCGTCAGCAGGGCGGAAGGCCCGATCGCGACGCTGCAGATGGCCAGTCAGGCCGCCGCGACGAACTGGCCGGGAGGCTCCTACGATCCCGAGACGCACGTGCTCTACGTGAACTCGCAGAGCGCGGTCGCCACGCTCGGTCTCGTGCCTCCTCCGCCGGGCGCTGCGCCGGACGTGCGCTATCACCAGGGCACCGTGCTGTCGGGTCCTCGACTCGCGGGTGGATCGGGCGCGGCGGGCGGTGGGGGCACCGCGGTCACGGCGCCGACGGTTCAGGGTCTGCCGCTCATCAAGCCGCCGTACGGACGCCTCAGTGCGATCAGCCTCGACACGGGCACCATCCTCTGGCAGGTCCCGCACGGAGAGACGCCGGACACGATCAAGAATCACCCCGCCCTCAAGGGCTTGACCATTCCCCGCACGGGACGTCCCGGCCATGTCGGCTCGCTCGTCACCAGGACGCTCGTGATTTCCGGCGAGCCCGGCTTCGGCACGACGGCGTCAGGGCAGCGAGGCGCGATGCTGCGCGCGTACGACAAGAAGACCGGCGCCGACGCGGGCGCCGTCTACATGCCGGCGCCGCAGACTGGATCGCCGATGACCTACATGCTGAACGGCAGGCAGTACCTCGTCGTCGCGATCAGCGGCGGCAGCTACTCGGGAGAACTGCTCGCCTTTCGCCTCCCGGTGTGATCATTTGTGATTGACCGATCTTTGATTTGTTGAATCGTTGTTGATTGCCGATTTGTCGATTGTTGATTGACGGGCCGGGCTGAATCGCACGACGCCAATCGCCAATAAATCACCAGTCAAGAATCTCTAATCACCAAGGAATCACCAATCAAAGATCCACTAATCACAAATGCACTGGCACGGCCGAGTTACAGATCTACATCCTCACTGTCATTTCGAGGGGACAAGAACGCCTCGTCCATAAACGGCCACGCCCGTAAACGGCCGTTCTGACGACACTTAGGCTGGCTCAGCTCCCGGCAGGGCGCTTGCTGAAGCACACGCCGGGAGATGAATCAGATGCGCAAACTTGCCATCCTCTCGTTCGTCCTCGGCGCGACGTTGGTTTCCACTCGCGCTCAGGCTCAGACGGCGTTCAGTGTCGCGGCTTCCGTCGG
>DASTDQ010000921.1:0-2596 GCA_035710305.1 Vicinamibacterales bacterium
GTCCCGCCGGCCGAGACGACGTCGCACGGAAACCCGGCCGCCCGGAACTGGCCGGCCGCGTGCAGCAAGCCCTGCATGGCGTGGCGCGTTCGCGACTCGCGCTCGGTCCTGTCGCGCACAGGCTGGAGGTGTCCCTCATACCCCATGACCCCGCGCAGGTCCAATGCGTCCGACTGAACGGCACGCCGGGCCAGTGTCAAGGCGGCCTCGCCAGGCTCCACGCCGCACCGGTTCTGGCCGACGTTGACGTCAACGAGCACGCCCACCCGGACGCCGCCGGCTCGCGCCGCCTTTGACAGCGCGTCAAGGCCCGCGAGCGAATCCACCGCGACAGTGACCCGGGTGCGTCGCGCCAGCACTGCCACGCGCTCGCACTTCGATGCGCTGACGATCTCGTTGGCGATGAGCAGATCGTCGCAGATGGGTGCGACCATCTCCGCCTCCGAGACCGTGGCGCAGGTCAGCCCAGAACACGAGCCGGCCGCGAGCTGGCGCCGTGCAATCTCGAGCGTCTTGTGTGCCTTGACGTGCGGGCGAAGCCGGCACGTGCCGCGGGCGAAGAAGGCCGCCATGCGCGTGATGTTTCGATCGAGCGCAGCGAGGTCGAGCAACAGCGCCGGCGTCGGAATCGCGCCGCGCGTGCGAGGCCCGGGCGCGTTCGCCGCCGGTTCAGGCAACCTCGTCATCGTCTCCGCGCCGGGCTGGCATGATGCCGAAGGCGCGCATCTTGCGATAGAGGTTGCTGCGTTCGACCCCGAGCGCCTCCGCCGTGCGGGACATGTTGCCCTGCTGGCTCGCGAGCGCGCGCAGGATGTACTGCTTCTCGAACTCGTCGCGCGCATGGTGCAGCGGAGCGAAGGACGCGGGCCGTGCCGCGGCCACGGCCTCCGGCGCTCCTCCCTGCTCGAGAAACGTCAGGTCCCGCGACGAGACGCGATCGCCGGGCACCATGATCATCAGGCGCTCAACCAGGTTCCGCAGCTCGCGGACGTTGCCGGGCCACCGGTAGCGTTGCATCGCGGCGACGGCATCGGCGTCGAACGTCTTGGGCCGCCGGCCGTATTCCCGCGCGAGAATCGCCATGAAGTGATCCGCCAGCAGCGGCACGTCCTCGTAGCGCTCGCGGAGCGGCGGGACGAAGATCGGCACGACGTTCAGCCGGAAGTACAAGTCTTCGCGGAAGCGCCCGGTTCTGATTTCGGCGGGAAGGTCCTTGTTGGTCGCGGCCAGCACGCGCGCGTCCACGCGGATCAGCGCCGAGCCGCCGACCGCCTGGATCACCTGCTCCTGCAGGACGCGCAGGACCTTCGCCTGGGTCTTGAGGCTCATGTCGCCGATTTCATCGAGGAAGATGGTGCCCCCGTGGGCGCCCTCGAACCTGCCCCGGCGGTCCGCCACGGCGCCGGTGAACGCGCCCCTGACGTGGCCGAACAGCTCGCTTTCGATCAGCTCTTCCGGAATGGCCGCGCAGTTGACCTCCACGAACGGCCCGTTCCGGCGGCGGCTCATCTCGTGGATGTTTCGCGCAACCAGCTCTTTCCCTGTGCCGTTCTCGCCGAAGATCAGCACTCGTCCGTTGGTCGGCGCGGCCATCGCGACCTGTTCCCGCAGCTTGGCCATCACGTAGCTTTCGCCGACCATGACGTGCTGCGCGTCCACTTTCGCGCGCAGCGCCATGTTCTCGGCCTCGAGGCGCCGCTGCCTGAGGGCGTTCCGGACCACGAGCACCGTCTTCTCGAGCGACAGCGGCTTCTCGACGAAATCGAACGCGCCCATCTTGATCGCGCGCACCGCGGATTCGACGTTGCCGTGGCCCGAAATGATCACGACCTGCGCGTCGTACTGCCGCTCCCGCATGCGCGCCAGCGTCGCGAGCCCATCCACGCCCGGCAGCCAGATGTCCAGCAGGACGATGTCGTACGACTGGGCGGCGAGACGCTCGAGGCAGGCTTCACCCGTCTCGACCGCGTCAACGGCGTACCCCTCGTCGCGCAGTACGCCTCCGAGCGCGCTGCGCACGCCCGGCTCGTCATCGACGATGAGAATGGACGGCATGACTAGAAACGTCCCTGTCGTTCATGCTTCTCACTTCTCACTTCCCGGTTCGCGTTCAGTGTCAGGTTCGCGTTCGGGGGAACCCGGAACCGAGAACCCGAACTCCGAAACTGCCCGCGAACCGAGAAGCGAGAACGGAGAAGTGTGAACACAAGTGTCAGCAGGGCAACTCGATCGCGAATCGCGTGCCGCGCGGCTCGTTGTCGGTCACGTCTATGCTGCCACCGTGCTCGGCGACGATGCGCCGGACGATGGCGAGGCCGAGTCCGCTGCCCCGCTTCTTCGTCGAGTAGTACGGCAGGAACAGCTTGTCGCGCTCGGCGAGCGGAATGCCCGGGCCGTTGTCCGCCACGACGATGCGAACCAGGTTGTCGTTGCGCTCGTGCCACGTCTCGATGTCGATGACGCCCCGCCGGTCCATCGCTTCGATGGCATTGTCCACGAGGTTCAGGATGACGCGGCGGAATTGCTCGGCGTCGAGCAGCACCCGTGGCAGCGATCCGTCGTACTTCGTGCGAATCTCGACCTCCGCCAGCAGACC
>DASTDQ010000922.1:0-3818 GCA_035710305.1 Vicinamibacterales bacterium
CAGCGAGGCGCGCGATATCCACACGGCCGGCAGTGCCGCGGCCAGAACGCCAACGCCGATGCCCGCGGCGACGATCACGCCGGCGACGCGCCAGTCGAGCGCGATCTCGCTGCGACGAGGCAGATCCAGCGGCGCGAGTGAGACGAGCACACGGCCCCCCCACCAACCCGTGAGCGCGCCGGCCACGCCACCCATCAGGCCCAACGCCCCGCCTTCAATCACCATCGCCCGCAGCACGGCCGCGCCATTGGCACCCAGCGCCCGCGACACCGCGAACTCCCGCTCGCGTGCGCCCGCTCGCGCCAGCAGCAACGAGGCGAGGTTCACGGTGAGCACGAGGAGCAGGAACACGCCCGCCAGACCGAGCGTGACCAGCACGGGTCGGATTGGCGCGATCAGGTCGTCCTGCAGGCGGATCGCATGGAGCCGCACCCCTGGGGTCTGTCGGTTGCGCGCATTGACGACGCGCTCCACGGCATCGACCGCCGCCGCCACTCGGTCCGATAGGGTGCCGGCGCGCACGCGCATCAGGGCGGCAAACGTGGTGTGGTTCGGATCGCGCGGATCCTGATCGGCGAGATGAAACGCAAACGGCAGGTACAGATCCGGTTCCTGCGGCGGACCGAGCGCGGCGTGCCGCACGAATCGGAAGGCCGGATCCATGACGCCGATCACGGTGTAAGGCACGCCGCTCAGCCACACCTGCGACCCGACGATCGACGGGTCGCCTCCGAGCCGTCTCCAGAGTAGGTCGCTGAGGACGACGATAGGGGGACGCGTGGGCCCGACTTCGTCGGCGGCAAATCCACGACCGAGCGCCGGTGTGACGCCCAGCAGCTCGAACAGGTTGGGCGAGGTGAGCATCGCCAGCACCTGGTGCGGCTCACCATCCGGCCCGAGCGACAGCGCGGGCACCGAGAGCCGCATCCCGGCGGCGCCCTCGATGACGCCGCCGGCGTTCTGCAGGTCGGCGACGTCTGGTCCTGCGAGCCAATCGCGTGACACGCCACCGACAGCCGATTGATCGCGCCAGACGAAATACAGGTCGTCCGGCTCGTGATACGGCATCGGGGCCAGGACGATCTTGTCCAGCGCCGTGTAGACCACCGCGAATGCGCCAAAGCCGACGGTCAATGTCGTCAACGTTGCTGCGACGAAGCCGGGTGAGCGCAGGAGACGCCGGCGCGCCAGCTCGATGTCGCGGCCCCAGTTGCCGGGACGACGCCACGAGGCGGCCGGCCGCAGACGCTCGGCAGGACCATTGCGGAGCGCGTCCAGCAACGCACGAAGCCACAGCCACGCCAGTCCCCTCGCGCCGCGGCGCGCCACGGTGACGTGGGCGCGCTCCCTGTAGGTCTCGAGGAACCCATCGCCCATCTCATCGCGAAAATCCGCGGGATACAGGCGCAGCAACAGGCGGAACCAGCGGTCCGACACACGCATGAGGACTGGCCGCGTCATGTCGTCTTCTTGTCGAGGAGACCACCGACTCGCGCCGCGCGCGTGAGCGCCTCCAGCCGGCGCGCCTCGGCCTTCGCCACGCGAGTCCCACGTGCGGTGATGGCGTAGTAGCTGCGCCGCGGGTCAGCGGACTCCGGCGAAGATGCCGCCTCGATCAAGCCGCTCTCGACCATCCGCGCCAGCGCGCGGTACATCGTGCCCACGTCGGGCACCCCCACGTCCTGACGGGCTTCGATGTCTTCGATGATGCCGAAGCCATGGCGATGGCCTGCCGCCAGGCTCAACAGGATGTGGAACTCCACAGGCCGCAACGGCAGGTGGGCGTCGATGCGATCGCGATCGGACGTCATCAGAAGTATGCGCTGCGCATATATACACCAGACATGCCAGCCGCGTGAAGCCGTTTCCGGCGAATTGCCGGAGGAACCTCTTACGGTGGCGTTCGCTCGCGGGACATCCGTGTCCGGAATCGCACGCACTCAGGCCTTACGTCTATCCGAAATCGACTGTTTGGGTTCACAGCCGTATGACGGGAAAAGGTGGTGTGAAAAAGACGGCGCGCGGGAGAGCTACGAAGACACTCTGACGAAGCTCGCGCAGGATCGGGGATCGAGACGGCGACCGGAGCGTCGACCGTTTTGCGGCACAACATCTCGATGCCAGCAAGAGATTCGCTCACCGTTCATTCGCTTCCTGGAGATTCCACGCAACTGTCGTACGGCACGTCGACGATGATTGGGGGTGGCTCCTCGGGCTGGACTCGAACCAGCAACCCTCCGGTTAACAGAAGACGGGAGCGGAAGCGACGGTGAGCGACGATCTGCGCTCAAGTGCTTGGGTCGTCTTGGTTTCTGCCGAGTCAGTCGATCACCCCAGCAGTCAGTCGATCTGGATCGAAACAGGTCGTTTTCGAGGGGTTATGTCACAGTTCCCGTCACAGCTCTCGCGCAGGCCAGGTTCGCTTGCATGACGGGCCCGAGCCTCGTCCAGTGACCTGAGCAACTCGCCATGTCGATTCAGATCACGCCGGAGCAGGAAGCCAGAATCAACGAGCTCGCGCGTCAAACCGGACGCGACACGACTGAAGTCCTGGGCGAGGTCATCGACAGCTACTTCGAAGAACTGGCCAGGATCAACGCGACGCTGGATCGTCGCTACGACGAGATCAAGAGTGGGCAGGTGAAGCCGATCAGCGGCGACGAAGTACTCGAGCGTCTGCAGCGCAGGAGCGGGGAACGTCGCGCGCGCGGATGAACGAATTCGCGTTTCATCCAGAAGCGGAAGTCGACCTCATCGAGATCTGGGACTTCATCGCCGAGGACAGCGTCGACGCTGCCGACCGCGTCCGCGACGACATCTTAGGGGCGGTCGTGCGGGCGTCAATCGCGCTGTGCTGGCGGGAGGGCAGGGCCGCACGACGGCCATTCCGTCAACCTCACGCGCAGAAAGCACCGCTAATCGTTCTTATCGTCCGTTCTTTCGGGTCCCGCGTCGCCTGTTCATGAGTGCGCCTGCTCCCGTCCTCGCAGAATACCAGCAAGAATTCGCGGATTTCGTCGACCGTGAAGAACGGCCAGCACGAGGAGTGGCTTTTCCGGCGCGTACGCGATCAGGTAATCGTACACGCGCCAGAATCGTAACGGACGCGAAGTCAGGTCATCCCGTCGATGACCTTGGCTCAAGACAATTGCCGGGCTGCGCAAGGTGAAGCTGCGCGGGCTCACGACCGTGGATGCGCTCTTCGTCTTCGCCAGCGCCGCCTTCAACATCAAACGGATCGTGACCTTGCGCGCGGCGGCCGCATGAGACGCGACGCCTGGCACGCTGGCCACGATTCGCACCGTCCAGCGGAACGCACGGAACGCTGGCCGTCTTTGTTTCGAAGGCCTGGCCCACATACGTGACAGCGAATCGGCCTCGACGCACAGGCACACACGTCCGCGCCGCGGGCTCCCGCGCCGGAACTCGCGCGACACGCACTAGCGGCCCGTTCGAGGGATGGGACGTCGTGCTCGTCGAACTGAACATCCCACCTGGCCGCACCTCACCGGGCCCGGGCCATCGTCATCCCGGTCCCGTCCTCGGCTACATCGTCGAAGGTCAGATGCGTTTCGCCATCAACAACGAGCCTGAACAGGTTCTGCCCGTGGGGAAGACGTTCTTCGAGCCGCCGGGCGCGGTTCACTCGACGAACGGGTCGGCCAGGTCTGATGGACCGACCCGCGCGGTCGTGTTCATGCTGGTCCCGAAGGGCAGTCCGTTGGTGTTGCCCTTGTAGACCCGACACTGCTGTCTCTCTCACGGCCGCGCCGCCGTTGTTGACACCAATTAGGCTTGGTGTTGACAGACGACACCAA
>DASTDQ010000923.1:0-3891 GCA_035710305.1 Vicinamibacterales bacterium
CCGGCGAATCGAGTTGATCGTCGAGGACGACGAGGCGATTCCCGCAGTCGGCCTCACGAAAGCGAGGAAGCTGGTCGAGCGGGACGAAGTGCACGTCATGGCCGGCGCGCTGCTGTCCTCCACCGGATACGCCCTGGCGCCCTACATCGACTCGATGCGGATCCCGATGGTGTACCCCGTGGTGTCGGCAGACGACCTGACGCAGCGGCGGCGCAGCCAATGGATCGTGCGCACGGGGTGGACCGGCAGCCAGCCGAATCATGCCTTCGGCGAATACGCCTATCGGGCGCTCGGACTTCGGAGCGTGGTGACGATCGCGCTGGACTACGCGTTCGGATGGGAATCAGTCGGCGGTTTCGAGCGGACGTTCGTGGAGCAGGGCGGCCGCGTCACACGGAAGATCTGGGTGCCGGTGTCGGTGCACGACTTCGCGCCGTACCTGGCGCAGGTCTCGAGGGACGTGGACGCGGTGTACGCGCTGGTGCTCGGAAGGTCGGCGCTCCAGTTCATGCGGCAGTACCAGGAGTTCGGGCTGAAGGGGCGCGTGCCGTTGATCGGCGGCGGAACGACGACCGACGAGCACGTGCTGCCCTTCATGGGCGACGAGGCGATCGGCACGGTGACCGCGCTGCACTACAGCGCGGCGTTGGACACTTCGGCCAACAGGGTCTTCGCGGAGGCCTACCGCGCGCGCTTCAAGAAGGTGCCGAGCTATTACTCGGAGAGCATGTATACCGGCGGTAAGTGGCTGGTTGCGGCCATCGACGCCGTCGGCGGCAACGTGGAAAACCGCGCGGCGCTCGTCGAGGCGCTCCGGCGGGTGAAACCGACCGGCCTGCCGCGCGGGCCAGTAGAACTCGACACTTACGGCAATCCCATCGAGAACGTCTACATCCGCCGGGTCGAGCGCGTGAACGGCGAGCTGCAGAACACCGTCATCGAGACGTTTCCGAAGGTGTCACAATTTTGGAAGTACAACCCCGCCGAGTATCTGCGCTCACCGCTGTACGCGAGATGAGTGCACGCTCGAGGTTCTATCTCACCGCCCTCATCGCGTCGCGACGGAGTCAGGAGCCCCGTCGATCGGGTGTGGATCTCATTGTGAGCAATTGACGACAATTTCCGCGGGCCACCCGTGTCTGGTCAGCCGCCATTCGACCCGGCGCTCCGGTCGGACGTCGTGGAAAACCAGGCCCTCCACATGGTTTCGGCGACCCGCGCAGCTCCGCGAGCTGCGCGGCCCTCTCGTTTCGGGCCCGGTTTACCCCGCTCTCGCGTGTCACGACGCCGACAGTCGCGCCTCCCGAACGGCGGCTGACCAGACACGGGTGGCCCGCGAGAACCGGTTCCCTGTGATCAGGATGAGAGTCACACCCCGTCGATCCATGCTGACGGACGGCTGCTGATAACGGCGTCGAATTAGCCCGCGTGGCGCGCGGGTTATTTGGGATCAGCGCGACGCGCCGCATCGGCAACACGCTTCAGCGCGCTCGACACTTGCCGCCGCCGGCACCGCAGGTTGGCCCGCCTCATAACACGCGGGGCCCGCGCGTATTCCTGCCGGCCGCGCGTTCACACGGCGAGGAGAGCGGGCCTGTCCCGCGTGTTATCATCCCGCGTTCACAGGCTTTAGTATCTGGGCGGTGTGCGTGCCCAGTTGTACGCGGCGAGCGAGCGCTCCGGTCTACTCCAGAGACTGTTAGACCGGCCGTTGCTCGCCATCCAACGCAAGAATCATGAAAGGGTACATCAAAGCCTTACAGTACTTCCGCGAGGCTTACAGCATACTGGACTACCATTGCCCAAGAATGCAGTCGCGCAGTGAGTGGAACATGGCGGCACGCGCAGCTTACGAAGCGATGGAAAAGGTGGTGAAGGCTGTCGAGCTTCTCGCTGATGTTCATCTGACAACCCAACATGATGTCACACTGCATCAGCAAGTATTGGATCGACTGCCGTTGGTCGCGTGGCGTGTCGACGATGATCCGATGACGAGCATCAGCCTGTGCGCTGTCAAGAAACACAGTCCGGACTTGCACGTCACTCTGAGCAAGGTGTCTCGGGGAATGTTTACCAGCCTGGCAAGCGGACGGTGGGACGGCTCGAGCCCGCTCAGCATGACAATGAGCGGCTCGACCATCCAGGTATTGTCTGGTACGACGGCGGTCTTTGGGGTGACTGATACGACTGCTGGAGTCAGCCTTGAAGGCCATTGGATCCAAGTACTGATCAGCCAGCCCCAAGTGGAACTGTTGAACGACTTTCTCAAGTCTGTGTCCAAAGGCCGAAATGTCAGCGCTTACTATGGCAAAGTGTTTGACGCTCAGTCGGCCGAGGCCGTTCGCGGCAATGGAATGAGCCTCTTCGTACCCGTTAAACGTCGGGTTGGCCATCGGATCCACGGTTCACCGCTGTTCGATGGGGCAGCCTAACAACTCCGCTTGCAACCCACGACGCTTGGTGCGATTGGGAAGCGCCGCGGCTGAAGCGGATCGTTGGGCCAACGAACTACAGACTTTTGAGCAGACGGTCGTAGTCAGCGTGGCTTCCGATCCAGAACCAGGTGATCGTGTCGTTCTCGAGCAGGCCGACGGCACGGTACGCGATGGTGACGCGCACGGAGTGCACCGGTTCCCGTTCGTGAACCTTCTTGAATTGGAGGCTGGGGTGCTGCGGGTTCTCGCGAAAGAGAGCGTAGGCTTTCCGAGCGGCATCCCGAACTTCGATGGGCAACTCACGGTACGCCGCCCAGAAGCGCGGCGTCGTGAGCGACGTCACAACTTCTCGGGATCGAGTGGTGTCGTTCGGCCGGCCGCGAGATCGGCTCTGGCCTCCGCCGCGAGCTTGCTCAGGATGTCCTGCGACACGGCAAACTGCCGAGCCCAGTGGTCCTCATCTCGGAGTTCGTCGAGCAACCAGCGTCCGACGCGGTCTTGTTCGTCTGGAGGCAGTGTCGCCAGCTTGGCAATGGCCGCCTCCAGCATTCGAGTCATAGGAAAAGTATAACGGACAATGCTCGTTACTCGCTTCCAGCGACTTCGATGGCAGGACGGCGGCGAGCTGCAGGACACCGTCATCGAGACGTTCCTCAAGGTTTCACAGTTCTGGACGTACGACCCCGAGAACTACTTGAAAGAACCGCTGTATGTGAGGTAAGTACGCGCGGCCATGCCTGAAACAGCGGCCGCTGCGTGCCTGGATCTCCGCGGAGTCTCGCGCCACTTCGGCGGCCTGAGGGCCGTCGACGACGTGAGCCTGTCAGTGCCGCCGGGGGCGCGGCACGCCGTCATCGGTCCAAACGGCGCCGGCAAGACAACGCTGTTCAACGTCATCAGCGGCGAGCTGCTGCCGACGAGCGGCGCCATCTACCTCTCCGGTGCGGATATCACGAGGCTGGCGCCTCATCGGCGCGCGGCGCGCGGCATCTCGCGCACGTTTCAGATCACCCGGCTCTTTCCCGATCTCACGGTGATGGAGAACGTCCTCCTGGCGTGCGCCGCACAGGACCGGCGGCGGTTCAGGATGCTGCGGCCGGTGCCCTCGTATTCCGATCTCGTGGAGCGGGCCACGGACCTGCTCGAGCGGTTTGCGCTCTCGCCGCTTTCGCAGGAGCGGGCGAAGCACATCGCCTACGGCGACCAGCGCCGGCTCGAGGTGGCTCTCTCGCTGGCCGGGCGGCCGCGGCTGCTGCTGCTCGACGAACCGATGGCGGGGCTGTCCACGCCTGAACGCGCGGCGATGCGGGAGCTTCTCGAGGACCTCGATCCGGACATCGCCGTCCTGCTCATCGAGCACGACATGGACGTGGCGTTTTCCTTCGCCGAGCGCGTCACCGTCCTGCACCAGGGACGGGTGTTCACCGACGGCTCGCGCGACGAAGTGAGCGCGAAC
>DASTDQ010000924.1:0-2409 GCA_035710305.1 Vicinamibacterales bacterium
GACGTGCTGCGCGCTTCGCTGTACGGGAGCTGACGGATGCGCGCCGTGATCCTCAGCGCACGCGCGGGCGGGCATACGACCGAGCTCCTGCGCGCCCTGACCGAGCGAGGGCACAGCGGTGACGTGCGCCCCTACGAAGGCTTGGTCGCGACGCTAGCGCCGGTAGAGGCGGGTCTTCAGACCCGCCTGACCAGCGGGCATCAGACCCGCCTCACCAGCGACCACACCTCCATTCTCGACGCCGACGCCGTGTTTGCCCGGATCATTCCCGGCGGATCGCTGGAGCAGATCATCTACCGCGTGGACGCGCTGCACTGGATCGAGGATCGCGGCGTCCTCGTCGTGAACACACCGCGCGCAATCGAGCGGTGCGTGGACAAGTTCTACACGACCACGCTGCTGCACGACGCCGGGCTGCCCACGCCCGAGACCGTCGTCTGCGAGCGCCTGGACGAGGCCGTGGCGGCGGTCGAGGCGATGGGCGACGTGGTGATCAAGCCGATATTCGGGTCGCTCGGGCACGGGATGATCCGCGTGAGCGAGCCGGAGCTGGCGCGTCGCGTGCTGCGCCCGCTCGATCAGGTCGGCTCCGTGTTCTACGTCCAGCGCGCGATCGATCACGGCGGCCGCGACGTGCGCGCGTTCGTCGTCGGCGGGCGGGTGCTCGGTGCGATCGAGCGCCGCGCGCCGGAAGGGGAATGGCGCACCAACGTCGCCATCGGCGGAACCGCACGCGCCATCGATCTGACGCCAGACATGGAGCAGATGGCGCTGCGGGCGGCGGCCGTGGTGGGCGCCGACTACGCCGGCGTGGACCTGCTGCCGTCGCGCGACGGGGGCGTCTTCGTCCTCGAGGTCAACGGCATCCCGGGATGGCAGGGCCTGCAGGAGGCCACCGGCCTCGACGTCGCGACGGCCATCGTCGCGCACGCCGAGCGGCGCCTCGAGTCGAGGCGCTCCTCGTCGATGCGCGCGGAGGAGCCGCTGCCGGCATGAGCGTCTATCGCGACCTGGCGGCCGCCCTGCTCGCCGTGGACCGTGCGCACGCGCCGGTGAACACCGGCCTCGCGGCGCAGCTCGCCTGCCTGCTCGAAGTCAGCGCGCCGAAGCCCGGGAACGTGTCACCCGGCCGCAACTTCACCGACCTCCGGTACGAGGATTTTCTGGCGAGCGCCGTGGCCATCGGCGAGCCGCTCGTCGGCGCGGGATCGCGCGGCGTCGGCGAGACGGTCCGACTGTGCATCGAGTCCACGTCCCGCTGGACGCGTTCGAACACGAACCTTGGCATCGTGCTGCTGTTCGCGCCGATTGCAAAAGCGAAATGGGGTCGGGAGTCATTTCTTGACGTCCCACGAGAAATGACTCCCGACCCCATTTCCCTCCGCGACGCCGTTCGGGCGGTTCTCGAGTCCACCACGGTCGCTGATGCGCGCGAGACGTATGCGGCCATCAGGCTGGCAGGCCCGGGAGGGCTGGGGCAGGTGGAATCGCAGGACGTGTCCGCGGAGCCGACGATGACGCTCGTCGAGGTGATGCGGCTGGCCGCGCATCGCGACACGATCGCGGCCGAGTATGCGACCGGCTTCGCGATTACGTTCGAGACCGCCGTGCCGGCGCTCGAGCGTGCCCGCCGCGACGGCCTGCCCTGGGACGATGCCGTCGTCGAGACGTTCCTGACGGTGCTGGCGTCGGTGCCCGACACGCACATCGCCCGCCGGAGCGGCGCCGGACGATCGATCGAGGTGACCGAGCGCGCGCAGCGCGTCGTCGCGGCCGGAGGCGTGCGCACGCCCGAGGGGCGGCGGGCGATCGAAGAGATGGACATGGCTCTCCGCGACGAGCGGAACAGCGGCAACCCGGGGACGACCGCCGACCTGACGGCGGCCGCGATCTTCGTCGTGCTGCTCGGGGGTGGATTCCATGCAGCGCGGTGAGTTCCGCGTGTCGGTCACCAAGGATCACCTGGTGTTTTCGTCGGCGCACTTCATCACCTTCGCCGGGCACCGCTGCGAGGGTCTGCACGGACACAATTACCGTGCGCGCGTGACGATTGAAGGCGCCCTCAACCAGGAGAGCTGGTTCGTGTTCGACTTCGTCGAGCTCAAGAAGATCATGAAGAAGCTGTGCGACGAGATCGATCACCTCGTGCTGCTGCCGACCAGGAGCGAGCGCATTCAGGTGGCGGAGAGCGGCGAGACGGTGTCGGTGTCGGTTGACGGGAAGCCGCGCTACCTGTTCCCGCGCAAGGATTGCGCGCTGCTGCCGGTCCCGAACACGACCGTCGAAATGCTGGCCGAGATGCTGACCGATCGCCTGCGGACCGAGCTCGCCACGGCGGGCGCACAAGGGATGACGGCCATCGAGATGGAGGTCGAGGAGAATTTCGGGCAGTCGGCGGTGTATCGTGTG
>DASTDQ010000925.1:0-3552 GCA_035710305.1 Vicinamibacterales bacterium
CTGCAGGGCGGCGAGGGCGGCGACGGATCCGCGGTCGATCAGCAGGGACGGTTGTACGTGGCGACGGGCAGGTCGGTGGACGTGTTTGCGGCCGACGGCAAATTCCTCGGCACGATTCCGGGTCCGCAGGGCCTGCACGGCACGTTCTTCGGCGGCAGGGACCGGAGGACGCTCTACGGCATCGTCTTCTACGGCACGTGGGGGACACCGAGCGCACGAAACGAGATCATCGCGATTCCGACCATCGCGCAGGGTTATACGGGCCGCGCGAAATAGCGACGATCGACGACGGCTGCCGCCAGGTCGCGTGGGCCGGCGGCGGCGGTGCGCGGACGATACGGCGACTACGTCACTCGTGGCCTACAGCACCAGCTGATCGGCGCCGAGCACGACCTGCCCGCGGAACGTCTTTCGTGCGGGGGTCAGGTACGTCTCGTCTGGCAGCGGGTCCAGCGCTCCGGGCACGAGGTGCGTGAGGACGAGCGTCCGCACTCCGGCCTCCGCCGCCATGCGTCCGGCGTCCTCGAGCGGCGTGTGCGTGCCGACGATGTGTTGCCAGACACCTTCCGGGTTGTCCGCGTACATCCCGCGCGCCACCATGCCGTCGAACGCTTTGCGCATCGCGGCGATATCCAGACCTTCGCACACGAGAATCTCGGCGCCCCTGGCGAGCGCCACGAGGCCTGGGGAGTAGGCCGTGTCCCCGGAAAAGACGAACGAGCGACCGCCGGCGTCCAGGCGATACGACAGCGAGCGGTACGGCATCTTCGCCTTCGACTCCGCCGGGAAGTGCGTGTTCTCGACCGCGCGCACGGTGACGCGCTCGTCGCGGTACACCTCGACCGGTGCCGCCGTCGCGGCGAGATCCTGGCCGCGGAACATCTCGGCCGGTTTCACGCTGCGCGCCTCGTCGGCGAGACGGATCGCGGCGTTCGCCTCGCCAAGCGCGATCACGGCCTCGACCAGCCGCGCAGTGCCGAAGGGGCCAGCCACGACAACAGGGTCGACACGGCCGTCGGTCCACTGTCGATTGAGGAGCGCCGCGAGATCCGCCGTGTGGTCGTCGTGCAGGTGCGTGAGGAAGATGCGGGCGATCTGGCGGTGGTTCACGCCCGCCTTCTTGAGCGCCGCGAGCGCGCCGTACCCGCAATCGACGAGATACGGCTGGCCGTCCACCACGACCGCGTTGGCCGCCTCGCCGCGCGTGGCTGTGTAGTTCGGCCCGCCTTGCGTGCCGAGGAGCACCAGGCGTGCTCCAGGAGTGGTGGAGGGCGCCTGTAGCCGCGCGCGACGGGGAATCGTCAGCGGCCCGATCGTGAACCCGGCGGCAGCGACGACGCGCTGGATGGCGGAACGGCGGCTGATCGTCATGGCGCCGATCTTATACACCGCCGCCATCTGGCCTCATCGGCTCTCCTCGACCACGAAATCCTTGAAGCGGCGCATGTGCTCCGCAAACGGGCGGCTCAGCCCGCTCGCCACCAGCGAGTCGATCGTCACAGGGGGCCGCCGCGGAGCCCAGCCAGGATCGGCTGCGCGCCGTGGCCAGTCGGCATTGACGATGGCCGAGCGGCCGAGCACCACGGCGTCGGCACCTCTGCGCAGGACCTCCTCGGCTTCGGCGCGAGTCCAGATGCCGCCGGCTGCCAGGACCCGTACATCGGACGGCACCGCGGACCGGAACAGCGGAATGGCGTTCGCCTCCGGGCGCTTGGCCGTGCTGGCCAGTGCCTGCCAGAGCGACAGGTGCACGAAATCCACGCCGTCGTCGGCAAGCCACTCCGCAACCTGCACGCTCTCGTCGAGGTCCAGGCCGCGTGCGTTCCCGAAGTCCTCGGGCGAGAGCCGCACGCCCACCGTGAACGACGCGCCCACGGCCGCCCGAACGGCGCGCACCGTTTCGCGCAGCAGACGCGCGCGGTTCTCCAGCGTCCCGCCCCACTGATCCAGACGGCGGTTCTGGGTGACGCTCAGGAACTGCGTGAACAGATACCCGTGCGCGCCATGCAGTTCGACGCCATCGAAGCCGGCCTCCTGCGACCGGCGAGCCGCGGCCGAGAACTGGGCGATGACTCGGGTGAGGTCCTGCTCGGTTGCTGCGCGACAGCCGTCGCCCTCGCTGGCACTCCACGGCACCAGCCCGGTGAGCGAGGGATCGGCCCGCAGACCGCCGTGGAACAGCTGCACGAGCGAGGCGGCCCCGTGTTCCCCCAGCGCCGTGGCGAGCCTCGTCAGGCCAGGCAGCAGCGCGTCGTCGAAGACGCCCAACTCGCCGCGCCAGCCCTGGCCGTCCCGGGCCACGTGGGCCGCGCAGGTCATCACCAGACCGAAGCCGCCCTCGGCCCGGGACGTCAGCCACCGTAGCTCGTCGTCGCCCAGCGAGCCGTCGGCGTGGCTCTGCATGTTGGTCAACGGAGCGAGGATGAGGCGGTTTCTGGCGGTCAGGCCGGTCCGGAAGACGAGCGGCCCGAAGAGGGGCGACATGGCGTTTGGCTTGCACTTCTCCCACGGCGGAGCCAGCAAGTCAACCGTCATGACCAACCGCCTGGCAGCCCTGACGCCCGCGGCGGCGGCGACCCGAATGCTCCTGGGCGGGCGGACCACGTGGGCCATCGACGTCCTCCTCGTTGGAATGGCGCCGACCCGTCAGACCGGAAACGACCTCCAGCGCCGCTCGAGCTGCTGCATCAGCGCCTGGAATTCGGCGTCGCCGCGCAGCGACTCGAGGAACGGATCGCGCGTGAAGAACGGGTAGTTGATGAATCCCAGCCGGACCGCTTCCTTCAGCCAGCGGAGCGCGTCGTCGCGACGGCCGATGAGGGCGTAGCCGTCGGCGAGAAACAGCGCGAGGTATTCCACCCAGCGCGCCGACTGCTCGACGAGCGGCGTGACATGGCGGGAGGCGGCGTTGGCGTCGCCCTGCAGCGCCCGGGCCATGAAGGCACTGATCGATCCATACGGGCTCTCCCCGAGCGTTGAGGCGACCTCGTCGAGCACGCCAATCCCTTCCTCCTGCCGCCCGGCGAGCACCAGGCCTATCGCCGCATAGAACCGGACGGGAGTCCCGCGATCGGAGAGCTCGATACCTCGGCGCGCCGCGTATTCCGCTTCGGCGATTCTGCCCTGGACGAAACGAGCCAGGGCGAGCTGCGTCCAGTAGAGCGGGTTGAGCGGATCGATCCGCGCGCCCGCCTCGAACACCGTCTCACTGGGGTGACCTGCCGAGAAGAGCCAGCGCATCAACTCGAGGTACGCCAGGTCCCCCGGTTTCAGATCGTTGGCTCGCCTGATGTCGCCAACCGCCGCCTCGATGTCCCCTCGCTTGGCCGCGACGAGGCCGCGGAGGAAGATTCCGAGGAAGGCCTGGGGATCCTGATCGAGTGCGCGGGTCGCGAACGACGCCGCCTCGTCGAGGTACCGTTCCTCGGGGCGGATCGAGAAATTGAGGTAGTACCACGAAACCATCCCGCGCGTCGCCAGGAGCAGCGGATTCTCTTTCATGAGGGCCAGCCCCTGGTCCGCGAGCTTCTGCGCGCGGTCCAGCGATTCGGG
>DASTDQ010000926.1:0-7928 GCA_035710305.1 Vicinamibacterales bacterium
TGGTGAACGACGACTTCGTCCATGGGAAGTGTCACCGTCTGTGCCGAGGCCGGCACGGACAGCACGATCAGCAGCACGACGAGTGACGCGTGACGCATGGCCACCTCCAGGGCCATGATCAACGGGTCTGCCGGTGAAGTCCTGAGGGATTCCTGAAAAGTACTGAAACAGCCCTGGCTTCATCGCCACCGCAGAAGTCGAGAACCGATAGACTGATCCCGTGATTCGATCCGTTGCCGTGCTGGGGGCCGGCGTCATGGGCGCCCAGATTGCGGCGCACATGGGCAACGCCGGTGTGCCGGCCCTGCTGCTCGACCTCACGGCCGAGGCCGCCTCGGAAGGCCTGAAGCGCGCGCGCGCGATCAAGCCCGATCCGTTTTTCACACCGGACGCGTGGAAACTCGTGACGACGGCCAGCTTCGACGAGGGCTTCGCCCGCATCGGCGAGGCCGACTGGATCATCGAGGCGGTCGTCGAGCGGCTCGACGTGAAACAGGGACTGCTTGCGCGCGTCGATCAATTCCGCAAGCCGGGCTCGATCGTCAGCTCCAACACGTCGGGGATTCCGATCTCCGCGCTTGCCGAGGGCCGCAGCGAAGACTTCAGGCGCCACTGGATCGGCACCCACTTCTTCAACCCGCCTCGCTACCTGCGCCTGCTCGAGATCATTCCAACCGCGGAGACGAGCCCCGCCGTCGTCAAGTCCGTCAGCGCGTTTGCCGACCATCACCTGGGCAAGGGCGTCGTCGTCGCGAAGGACTCGCCCAACTTCATCGGCAATCACCTGGCGCTCATGGGCGTCGTGCCGCTCATCGCGATGGCCACCTCCGGCGAGTTCACGATCGAAGAGATCGACGCGATGACAGGGCCGGCGATCGGGCGTCCGAAGAGCGCGACGTTCAGGACGCTCGATCTGGCGGGCCTCGACATCCTCGGCCACGTGATCCGCAACCTGCACGAGCGTCTGCCGGACGAAAGAGAGAGGGCGCGGTTCGCATTGCCGCCGCTCGTCGAGCGGATGCTGGCGAAAGGGCTGACAGGAGAGAAGGCGGGCCAGGGCTTCTACAAGCGCGTCAAGGGCGACGGCGGCGACTCCGAAATCCTCACGCTCGACGCCGACACGCTCGAGTACCGGCCAAGGAAATCGCCGAAGCTCCCTTCGCTCGACGCAGCCGCAGCCATCACAGGCACGGGCGAGCGAATCAAGACGCTGTTCGAGGGCAAGGACCGCGTCGGGCAGTTCCTCCGCCGCACGCTGGCGCCAGCCATCGTCTATGCCGCGAAGGTGGCACCCGACATCGCCCACTCCCCCGACGATGTGGACCGCGTGATGCGCTGGGGATTCGGCTGGGAGCTTGGGCCGTTCGAGACGGCGGACGCCATCGGGATCGGTCCGCTCCTCGACGTCGTCCGCGAAACGGACCCTGACCTCCTGCGCGACGGCGTCCCCGCCATGTGGCAGCCGATCCTGACTGCCGGCGGGAACCGGATGCGAGGCAGTCAGGTGCCACCGGCCGCATCCGACCTTCAGATTCTGCGCGCCGCGCGGGACCGATCACGGATCGTGAAGACGAACCCGGGGGCCAGCCTCGTCGATCTCGGCGAGGGCGTGCTGGCCGTCGAGTTCCACTCGAAGATGAACGCCATCGGCGGCGACACGATTCAGATGCTGCAGGCCGGCGTTCGTGAAGCGGAGCGGAACTTCGCGGCCCTGGTCGTCGGAAACGAGGCGGTGCACTTCTCCGCCGGCGCCAACCTGATGCTCGTGCTCCTCGAGGCGCAGGAAGAGAACTGGGACGAGATCGACCTGATGGTCCGCGCGTTCCAGCAGGCCACGATGGGGCTGCGCTACGCGAACGTGCCGGTGGTCGTCGCGCCCGCGGGGCTGGCGCTCGGCGGCGGCTGCGAGATCGTGCTCCACGCGGATCGCGTGCAGGCGGCGGGTGAAACCTACATGGGGCTCGTCGAAGTTGGCGTGGGCCTGATTCCCGCTGGCGGCGGTACGAAGGAAATGACGGCGCGCGCCGTCGAGCAGATGCCGCCGGGCAGCAGCGACCTCCTGCCGTCGATCCAGCGCGCGTTCGAAACGATTGGGTTCGCGAAGACGTCCGCCAGCGGTACCGACGCGGTCCGCCTCGGATATCTCCGGGCCGTTGACGGCGTGACGATGAACCAGGAACGGCTGATTGCCGACGCCAAGAATCGAGCGCTGCAGCGGGTGCGCGAGGGTTATCAACCGCCCGCGCGGCGGACGGCGATCCCGGTCGGCGGCGACCCGGTGGCCGCAACGCTGAAGCTGGGAGTCCACCTTGCGTGGAGGGCCGGCCGGATCAGCGATCACGACAAGTTGATCGGGCGCAAGCTGGCGACGATCATGACTGGAGGGGCGCTCCCCCACCCGACGACCGTGTCGGAGCAGCACCTGCTCGACCTCGAGCGTGAGGCGTTCATGAGCCTGGTGGCGGAGCCGAAGACTCGCGAGAGGATTCAGTACACGCTGAAAACAGGCAAGCCTTTACGAAACTGAGGACCTGCGTGATCACGAGCCACGGAGACACGGAGGCATGGAGACGAATTCCTAAAGAAGATTCCTCCGTGTCTCCGTGCCTCCGTGGTTCGTGTGATTCGTGGCAGGGGCGATGAAGATCATCGACCGAGGAACGGGCGCGCCGGTCGTGCTGGTGCCGGGGATTCAGGGCCGCTGGGAATGGCTGAAGCCGGCCGTGGACGCGCTCGCCGCGCGCTGCCGCGTGATCACGTTTTCGCTGGCCGACGAGCCGGCGACGGGGGCCCGCTTCGATGCAGACGCCGGATTCCAGTGCTATGTGGAGCAGATCGAAGCCGCGCTCGATGCAGTGGGCGTGGAACGGGCGACCATCTGCGGCATCTCGTACGGCGGCCTCGTCGCGGCGGCGTTTGCCGCACGGAAGCCGGAGCGCACCGCGGCGCTCGTGCTGGCCTCCGCGCTCGCGCCGTCCTGGAGGCCGGACTGGAAAGCCAGGTTCTTCATGCGGGCCCCGACTCTTCTCTCTCCGCTGTTCTGCATCAACTCGCTGAGGCTCTTGCCCGAGATGGCGGCTGCGAAACAGGGCGTCGGATCCGGTCTCGCGTTCGGCGCCCGTCACGTGGCCAACGTGGTCACTCACATGTTCTCGCCCCGGCGCATGGTGCGGCGGATGCACCTGCTCGAGGGGCTCGATCTCGAGCACGAAGTGTCCGACCTGCACGTGCCGACGCTCGTGATCACCGGTGAGCCGAGGCTCGATCGCGTCGTCCCCGTGCGCATCACGCGCGATTACCTGCGGCTCTGGCCGCACGCCGACTACGCCACGATCGAGCGGACCGGCCACATCGGCTCGATCACCCGGCCCGACGAGTTCGCCGACCTCGTCTTCCAGTTCACCGAACGATCGTCGAGTCTCCCTGCCCAGCGGAAGCGAATCGTCTAAACACAGCCTTCTCTCTCAGATTCCGCGAACGTCGAATCCGAAGGTCCGTGCGGCGAGGCCGAGAGCAGTGTCGTGTGTTGCGATGGTCGGCAAGGCCCCCATGCGCTCACGCCAGATCAGCGCGGTCGCCAGGTGGATCCCATCGAGCGTTCCGAGCGGCGTCGGCAGCGGCTCGCTGGCACGCTTCAGCACGGGTGCACGCACCAGCACGAGGTCGATCGCCTCGAGCCACTCCGTGACCGCTCGCTGGCGCGCTGCCGCTTCCTCCACCGTCAGTGCGCCCTGAAGTCGCAGTCGGTCGATCGTCCGCGCGCTTTCGACGGCGATCAGTTCGCTCGACACCAGCGCGTCGGCGGACCGGAGATCGTCGAGGGCGCCCGGCTCGCGCAGCACGAGCCGGAGCAGCGCCGATGTGTCGATGTAGGCGGTCACCGCCGCCGGTCGTCGAGCAGGATGGCCAGACTGTCGGTCGGCGATGCGGGTGGCGGCGGGAGCTTCAGGTCGCGAAGTCGGCGAGTGGCCCGCCGAACCTCGATCGGCTCGGCGCCATAGGGGATGATCCGTGCGACGGGCGTGTCGCGATCGAGCACGGTCAGCGTGCGTCCCTTCCGGACCGATCGGAGATGCTCGCTCAGACGCGACTTCAGATCGGCGATTCGCACCCTCGTCATGACCATATTATAGTCACAAGTGGTCACGCTGGGACGGCGCGGCGCCGGGCTGCATCGTCTATGCTGGGTACTGTTCCATCGATCGCAGAGTGCCCGTAACTCCGGGTCGGATTCGTAGTGCACGGCGCTGATTATCTCTGCGTCCGCCATCGACCAGATCAAGGAGAGGCCATAAGCATCCGCGAGCTTCCGGGGCCGGCGGGACGGCTCGAGGCGCTGCTCGACGAGCCGGACGCGGCGCCGCGCGCGGCGGTCGTATTCGCCCACCCGCTGCCGACCATGGGCGGCACGATGCACACCAAGGTCGTCTTTCAGGGCGCCAAGGCGCTCACGCGCATCGGCTGCGTCGTGCTGAGGTTCAACTTCCGCGGTGTGGGCCGCAGCGACGGCACGTGGGACAACGGACGAGGCGAGCTGGACGATTACCGGGCCGCCACCGATTTCCTCGCGTCGAAGTATCCTGATCTGGAGATGTGGGCCGCGGGGTTCTCTTTCGGTTCGTACATCGCGATGACGTGCGGCGCCGACGACGAGCGGATGTGCGCGCTCATCGGCATCGCGCCACCCGTTGACCGGTACGAGTTCGCCTCGGTGAAGCTCTCCGCCAAGCCGAAGTTCATCATCCACGGCGAGCGCGACGAGATCATCTCGCTCAAGGCCGTCCGCGAGTTCTACGGCCGGCTCGAGGAGCCGAAAGAGCTCGTGGAAATCGACCGCGCCGGCCACCTCTTCGACGGGCAGTCGCAGGAAGTGGGCGACGCGCTGGAAGACTTGCTCGGGGGCTTCTCATGCAGGACGCCGTAATCGTCTCCGCCACGCGCACCGCCGTCGGCAAGGCGCCGAACGGCTCGCTCAGGACCGTCCGCCCCGACGACATGGCGGCGGCCGTAATCGAAGAAGCGCTGCGCCGCGTACCGTCGCTGCGCCCGGCCGACGTGGACGACGTCGTGATGGGGTGCGCGATGCCGGAGGCGGAACAAGGGTTGAACGTCGCCCGCATCGCGAGCCTGCGCGCGGGCGTGCCGGTCGAGGCATCCGCCGTCACGCTCAACAGGTTCTGCGCGTCTGGGCTCCAGGCGATCGCCTCGGGCGCCGAGCACATCATGTGCGGGTTCGCGGACGTCGTGATTGCCGGCGGCACCGAGTCGATGAGCCTCGTGCCGATGGGAGGCAACAAGGTGCGCCCGAACCCGACGCTCGTCGAGGAGTACCCGGACGTCTATCTCAGCACCGGGCTCGTCGCCGAGAATCACGCCCGCGAGCACGCCATCTCGCGCGAGGAGCAGGATCAGTTCGCGCTGCGCAGCCACCAGCGCGCGCTCGCGGCGATCGATGCCGGCCGCTTCGCCGACGAGATCACGCCGCTGACCTACCACGTGGCCGAGCCCTCAACGAACGGGAAGCCGGGCACGCGCCGCGTCACGTTCGCGCAAGACGAAGGCCCGCGCCGCGACACGTCCGGGGCGGCGCTCGCGAAGCTCCGCCCCGCGTTTCACGCAGCGGGCACCGTCACGGCCGGCAACTCCTCACAGACGAGCGACGGCGCCGCCGCCGTCGTGATCACCTCGGCACGGGCGGCACGGGACAGGGGGCTCGAGCCGCTGGCCAGGCTCGTGTCGTTCGCCACGGCGGGCGTCGAGCCGGAGCGCTTCGGGATCGGCCCGGTCCCCGCGGTGAAGAAGGCGCTGGCCCTGGCGGGACTGACGCTGGATCAAATCGATCTCGTGGAGCTGAACGAGGCGTTCGCCGCGCAGGTGCTGGCCTGCCTGCGCGAGCTGCCGATCGACCCGGAGCGCCTCAACGTCAACGGAGGCGCCATCGCGCTCGGGCATCCTCTCGGGTGCACCGGCGCGAAGCTCACGACCACGCTGCTCCACGAGATGCGCCGGCGCAAGGCGCGGTACGGACTCGTCACCATGTGCGTCGGCGGCGGCATGGGCGCCGCGGGAATCTTCGAACGGTCATGACGACAGACCTTTCTCTCCGCAAGGGCGGCTCCTGGCTGCTCGAGGACACGCCGCCCTCGGAGCCGTTCACGCCGGAGAAGCTGACCGACGAGCAGCGGCTCATGGGGCAGACCGCCAGCGAGTTCGTGAGCGCCGAGGTGATGCCGGCGCTCGACCGCATGGAGCAGAAGGACTGGCCGCTCGCGCGCGCGTTGATCCGCCGCTGCGGAGAGCTCGGACTCCTCGGGGTTGCCGCGCCGGAAGCCTACGGCGGCCTCGATCTCGACAAGGTGTCCTCGATTGCGATCAGCGACCGCGTCGGGCCGTCGGCATCCTTTGCCACGACATTCGGCGGTCAGACGAACCTCTGCATCCTGCCGCTCGTGCTGTTCGGCACGCCGGCCCAGAAGGAGAAGTACCTCCCGAGGCTCGTCGCCGGCGAGATCGTCGGCGCGTACGCGTTGAGCGAGTCGGCCTCGGGGTCCGACGCGCTCGCGGCGAAAACGAGGGCGGTCAGGAACGGCGACGGAAGCTGGCTGCTCAACGGCGAGAAGATGTGGATCAGCAACGGCGGCTTCGCCGACCTGTTCATCGTCTTCGCCAAGGTGGACGGCGAGCACTTCACGGCGTTCATCGTCGAGCGGGCGTTCGGCGGGCTCAGCTCGGGCAAGGAAGAGCACAAGATGGGCCTGCACGGCTCGTCCACCACGCCGATCCTGCTCCAGGACGTTCGCGTGCCGGCCGAGAACGTGCTCGGCGAGGTCGGGCGGGGCCACAAGGTCGCGCTCAACACGCTGAACTACGGACGCCTCAGCCTGGGAGCCATGTGCACGGGCGGCGCGCGCGCCGCGATCGGAGACGCCGCGTCCTACGCCGCCGCGCGGCGGCAGTTCGGACAGCCGATCGCCTCCTTCGGCGCGATCCGGCACAAGCTGGGCGAGATGATCGCCCGGACCTACGCGTGCGAGAGCCTCGTCTACCGGACCGCGGGGCTCATCGACGGCGCGCTCGGGCCGCCGCCGTACGAGGGCGCCGCGATCGCGCAGGCACTCGAGGAGTTCGCCGTCGAGGCGTCGATCGCCAAGGTCGCGTGCAGCGAGGCCCTCGACTTCGTGCTCGACGAGAACGTGCAGATTCACGGCGGCAACGGGTTCGTGCGCGACTACAACGCCGAGCGCTATTACCGCGACGCGCGCGTGAACCGGATCTTCGAGGGCACCAACGAGATCAACCGGCTGTTGATCCCCGGGATGCTCGTCCGGCGAGCGATCAAGGGCGAGATTCCGCTGATTGCGGCGGCGCGGAAGCTCCAGGACGAGATCCTGTCGCCGTCGGCCGGATCCGCCGCCGTGGACGACGGTGCGCTCGCGGAACAGACGCGGGCGGTGACGAGCTTCAAGAAAGTGGCGCTGATGATCGTCGGGACGGCCATGCAGACCTACGGCGAGAAGCTCACGGACCAGCAGGAGGTACTGGGTTACGCGGCCGACATTCTCATCGACAACTTCGCGGCCGAGAGCGCCGTGCTGCGCGCCCAGTGCGCGGCGGCGGCGCCGTCGCGCGCGACCGAGCTGCACGTGGCCGCCGCCCAGGTGTTCGTCAACGACGCGGCGCAGCGGGTGGAGAACGCGGCCCGGAGCGCGCTGGCGGGCATGGCCGAAGGCGACACGCTGCGCACGCTGCTGGCAGCCCTTCGCCGTGTACTGAAAGTCACGCCGGTGAACACGGTGGCACTGCGGCGCAGGCTGGCCGATGCGACGGTGGCTGAGCGAAAATATCTACTAGGCTGGTAGCCGATAGCGTGCGTTTACATTCCTCCGTGTCGGTCGGCGTCGTAGCGTTGGTGTTGACGACCGGCTGCT
>DASTDQ010000927.1:0-3361 GCA_035710305.1 Vicinamibacterales bacterium
GCGGGACCAGCGGGCCCGTCGTCGACGGGTTCGGCATGTGGAGCTGGATGTTGCCGCCACCGGGCCCGCCGTCGCCCAGGAACCGAGGTGTCACGAGGTACCCGTTACCGAGGCGAATACCGAACCGGTCGTTTCGTCCGGGCTCGCCGTTGTCCTCCATGCGCACGCGGAAACGGACGTACTCGCCGGCTCTGGCCGAGGAATTCGCCGTGATCGACGTAGTTGACGTGGCCCCAGAACGCGCCCTTCTTGCACCCGCCGTGGGAGCCGAAGTTCGCCATGGCGCCGGCGTCGGTGAAGATGAAGCCGCCGTCGGAGTAACGTAGTGGCGGCGGCTGACCTCCTTTCTCTGTGCTGAGTCGGGGGGGCTGTAGCCGGGGCGGGTGGGCGCAACCCCTTCCCGCCCTTCATTCCTGAATTCGTGCTTTCCTACATCGTTTGTGCATACATCGCCGCCCTTTCGGGCAGCCGCTGCGGGGTCAGCTGTGGCCGCGTCATCGGCTGCCGTAGCACCGCGGCGGCGACAGCTCTGGCGACGGTCTTGGACCCCGATGGCGTGGCGTGGAAGCCGTCGTAGTAGTCCTCGAGGCTCGGCTCGAGGAGGGGCATCAGATCAACGTGTTCGAGGTGCAGCTCCTTCGCCACCCGGACAGCCCTCGCGTCGAGCAGCGCCATGAGTCGCGAGCACACGTCGAAGGAGTAGTAGGTCGTCACGTCCTCGCGCCAGACCCGCCCCGCTCCGCCGTGCCACATGCACGCCACCTCCTCGGGCGTGAACACCTTGTCGAGCCACGGCTGCCGAACGACGAGCACGCGATCGGCGTGCGCCTGTGCCTTGCGGAGGAGCGCGCGAAGATGGAGCTCGAAGTGGTCGAGCATCGAAGAGGGATCGGGCATCGTGTCTCGAATCTCCTTCGCGCGCGCCCGCATGGCCCGCGCTTGTGCGTCCGCCTTGCCCGCGCGCTCGTGGACCTCGACGGGCCGCAGCCAGCGCCGCCGCGCCCTCCGCAACAGCTCGAAGGCGGCGAGCGCGCGCGGTGTCCAGCCGAACGGCCCCTCGGGGTGACATCGGAAGACGTCTGCCACGCGCGCCCGGCGCGGCGGCGCCGGCGGGGCTCCATCCTCGAGCCATCGCAGCACGTCGCTGGCGCCGACGAGCACGATGATCGTGGATAGACGCGGGTATCGCGGCAGCACGCGCTCGAGAATGAGGTTGAGCGCTTCGGATCCGACGCCCGATCGAGCGATGCTGCCGACGTGAACGTGCGTGGCGCCAAGCCTGCGGAGCGCTTCCGGCCGTTCGAGCAGCCGTTGGAGAGCGCCTGGCCACGCCGTGTACTGGTCGAGAAGAAAGCCCTCCGGTTGGCTCCCTCCTGCGACGAGGATTCGATGCAGCCGGTCCACGGAGCGGGGGACCTCTCCGCCACGTTCACCGTCGCGGTTGACCTCGAACCTCGTCTCTCGCTCCAACTGTGGAAAGAGGTCCCGATCGATCTTCAGGCGAAGACGCAAGCCTGGAGGGAAGACGAAGTAGTCGCCCTTGCGGCGGATCCAGAATCGGGCCGCCAGTTCCACTGCGACTGACAGCAGCAGGGCGCCGACGATGCCCCATGTAAGGGTGATCACATGTTCCTCCACGTCAACCCTGAAACCTGAGGGACCACTCGCCGTCGAACGGTGAAAACCAGGCGTCCCCGGTCTCGAACGGTCGAACGAGCTCCGGATACCGCGCCTTCACCAGCACCCATGGCCCCCGGCGATGAAACAGGCAGTACCTGTCGGACAACGCCTGCATGAATCTGGGCTCCATTCTCCCTGTGGCGGCAAGCGCGCCTTCCCGCCACGCGTGATGAAACAGATGATCGAGCACGTCGTGAATCGAAGACGGTGTGGCGGCGACCTGCGCCACCTCGGCGACGCCGTCGCGATCGAGCACCGCGATGTACCAGCCCGCCATGGTCCGGCCGTCCTTCAGAGCGCCCGTGAGCAGCCGCCGTGCACCGCGCCGGCCCGCGGCGCGATCCAGCAGCCACTGGAAGTTCCGCTCGTCGTGTTCGACGCGAAGCGCTGCCTCGCCCAACTGCGGCACGCTGGCGAGGACCTCGTGGACGTACAGATCGCAGGGAGGCACCGCGGGCCGGGACTGCCGGAAATGACTGCCGGGGAGACGCGCCGCACAGGCGTCGGCAAGCCGCGCAAACGGTTGCGCCACCGTCGCGAGCGGCGCGAACGGGCGGCGCCCGCGCAGATACGACAACGCCAGCCCGGCGGGACGCAGGGGACGCGTCCAATACAGGCTGAGCAGACGAGCCGTCGTGCCGCCCAGCCCTTCCCAGATGATCCGGGACACGTCGTTCGCCTCGTCGGCGATCGACACGTCCTGGGGCCCCTCGAGAAACGTCTTACTGAGCTTGAGGGCCACCAGACCGACGGCGCTGGCGGGATCCACGATGAACTGCGAGCTGACGGCTGCCTCGACGTGCCGGCCACCCATGGCCATGCGGCGCGGGACGATGCCCAGGAACCCGACGATGCGCCCGTCGCTCTCGTGATACACGAGCGAACGTGCCGGGCCCCTTTGGGCCGGATTCTCGAGGAAGACCTCCGTGAAGTAGCCGCGATACGAGCGTTGGACGCCGACGCCGTCCGGCCAGCAGCGCTGATGCAGCGCGGCCACCTGCGGGATGTCCGCCTCTTCGAATCGACGGACGCCGGCCGTCCTGTGAGCGTTCACCCGTCGAACCTGCGCCAGTGCAGCACTCATCTGTGACCAGTCGTCAAGAACAGCCCGCGTGCGGATTTGACCAAGGCCGCTGCGACCGTGCGGGTTGCGTGTCCCGCGCGCGCGAACTGCGAGGCCGGCTGCGCCGAGTAGACGTCGGCGTCCATCGTGATCCGATCGCGGACCGGCCAGAGGTATTTGACGCGCTCGACGCCCTTGAGGAAGTCGAACTCCATGGCGCCCTCGCGTGCCGCGGCGTCAATGGCCGCAGCAAGCGTGAGTTGCCCGAGGTGTATCCGTCCCGCCCATTCCCGGTCGTAGCCGGCCAGGTAGTAGCCCCACCACCGCGCGCTCGCGATCCCGTAGAAGACCGCGACCGTACGGAGATCGGAGGTCACGCGCAGCATCCTGAGCCGGCCTTCCCCGAGCAGCAGCGGCAGGACGTGCCGGTGGAACCGCTGCGCGCGCGGATCGTCGAGCGCCGATCGGTGCGTTGCGCCCTGCCACCGCGCTCGCAGAAACCCGACGAGCGACTCGAACGCCGAGATGACGTCTCCTCGCTCCCGGAGCACCTCGATCGTCAATCGACCGCGCCCCTCGAGCCATCGGCGATGCTTGCCGAGCGTGCGGGCCAGAGAC
>DASTDQ010000928.1:0-6570 GCA_035710305.1 Vicinamibacterales bacterium
TTCAGACGGGGCTTCACGGCCGGCTACTGGAACGGCTACGACCGGTTCCGATCGGGCCGGTATCAGAACGACCGGGGAGATCGTCGCGATCGCCGCCCGCCTCGGAGATTCCAGGAACCTGCTTCCGCACGCGGCTACAGCGACGGCTGGGACAAGGGCGAGGACGACGCACGCGATCGAGACAGGTACGATCCGACCCGGCACTCCGACTACCGGAACGCAGACGACGGATACGAGCGCGCATACGGCTCGAAGGAGACCTACCGGACCAACTATCGCACCGGGTTCCGGCAGGGCTACGAAGAGGGCTACCGGGAAGGCGCGCGGCGACGACGGTCATGAGGGCTCGCGGCTGGCCCGGCGGAGGGGATCGGGGATAACATAAAAAGCTCCTCCGACGGGCCGGTATCGTCTAGGGGTCAGGACACGTGGTTCTCAGCCACGGGACCGGGGTTCGAATCCCCGTACCGGTACCACAAAGTCATCAGGCAGCAGCATCCTCAGCAGCAGTTGGGTAGTCTCGGCTTGGCGCGAGGTGAAGTCGCGTTCCAGACCAATCCAGGTTGAGGGACACCGGAAGGGGTGATCAGTTCGCCAGCACGCGGCTCTTCAGCTCCTCGATCCAGTTCAACCGGAGGATCAGCCTCGGCGCAGGCGGGGCGTCGATCTCCGCGACCGCCTGGTCCGCCACCATCACGAAACCCCCTTCGGGCCTGACGTCGTAGGGTGGTGGCCGCAGCCACCCGTCGAACCTATACGGAAACGTGAGCACCAATTGGGGACGACTCGACGAGAACGGCGGTCCGGGATCGATCGTGACCATCGAGACGTCCGTCGGAGGACTCAGGTAGTAGAGCGTGCGCCCATCTGCCCACCACGGTGAGGTGCCTCCGCTGGTCGACACCTGCTCCTTGCCACCGAGGCCGGGGAAATGGCGCCGAGGCCCAGCGGGCCGAGCCGAGGCCAAGGCGGCCGCCTCGACGTCCAGGGGACGCACATACACCTGTTCCGTCCCGCTCTCGTTCGACGAATACGCAATCCACTGGCCGTCCGGAGACAGCGCTGCCCCTGACTCATCGACTTTGTCCGCGTCGATGAGCGTTTCCCGCGACGGAGTGCCGTCCAGCAACACGACCCCGATCCCAAACCTTCCGTCGCTACCACGGCGCATGTCGAACACGAACGCCTTCCCGTCCTGCGTCCAGCTGGTGGCGTTCAGCCAGACGGCGTTCTCGACCGTCACGAGATGCTCTTCCTCGCCGCTTCCGTCCACCGCCTGCCGGTAGAAGCCCATAACGCCGTCGCGGTTGGCGCCGTACACCAGCTGCCTTCCGTCCGATGTCCAGAGGGGCGTGAACTGGGAACTCGTGTTCGAGCTCAAGCGGTTCCGTGTGCCCCGGGCGAGATCGACTACCGAGATGGAGCTCCCATTGTCCCGGACATTGACGGCCAAACGCCTCCCATCCGGCGAGAGGCGCGGCCCCCAGTAGTTGTCCGCCTGGACGCCGATCTCCGTGCTGCGTCCCTTGCGGTCCACCCAGACCAGCCGACGCCGCTGGGCCCTACCGGACGACTCGCCCGCCAGATAGACCAGCGACCCGTTCCCGGCGATCCCGAACGAGGCGGCCTGGAAGTTAACGCTGACGAGCGCGCCCTCCACCACCGGCACGGGATCGCTCGTGAGCGCCAGCCGATTCTGATCGAAGCCGGCCGCCCGCAGCGTGCCGGCGGCGGCGTAGACAATGTGGCCGGTCTCCACGTACCGGGCCTGGCTGCCCGCCGGGCCGAGATCGGACACCTTGCCCGTGTCGCGCGAGAACACGGCAAGCCGAACATTGCCGGGAGCGATGTAATTGGTGAAGAGCACGCCCGTCCCGCCCGGCAGCACGTCCGGCCAGAGGAAACCCGTGGACTGATTAGAAGGAGGGCTCGCCAGAAGCTTGGGCTCGCCACCCTGCCAGGGCACCTGCCAGAGCCTGTTCCCCGAGCTGTACACAATCATGCCGTCCCGGCCCGAACTCGCGCCGACTACACCCGGTCCAAGGTTGGAGACAATGGTTTCGGCGGGCCCTCCGCCCACGGATACGTGCTTCAGCGCACGTGCAACAGGATCAAAGAAGCCGACCTGATCGCCGTCCGGCGAGAAGAAAGGGCCCGTGGCCGGCGCAGCGCCCCTGAGCAGGGTGGCCTCCAGTTGATCCGTCCGGCGCAGGTAGAGCCGCGACTCCGCGTCGTCACCGGAGCCGTAGACGATGGATCGGCCGTCTGGAGAGATGTCCACGTCGGAACCAAACCCGCTGCCGGGCGGACCGTCGGGCGGTGTGGTGATGATGAAAAGGTCCACCGGTGGCGCCTCTCGCGCCGGCCAGAAGGCCGACGCCGCGAGCGCGACGACCAGCCCGCCCAGGGCCGCCGCGCCAGCCATCGGCAGCCAGCGCCGGGAGGCAGCAGGCTCGACGCCGTCCCCCGTCGCGCGAGGCGCCACTGCCGCCGCAAAGGCGCCGGCCAGCGCCAGGCGCACGTCCTGGACGTCCGCGATGCGCTGCTTCGGGTCCTTCTGCAAGCACCCACGCAGCACGACGCGAAGCGAGTCGGGAACGCCCGGACCGAGCGCGCCCCAATCCGGTTCGGCGTGCATGACCGCGCCCAGCGTCTCGACGACGGAGTCGCACGCGAACGGGCGCCGCCCGGCGAGCATCTCGAACAGCACGACGCCGAACGCCCACACGTCGGCGCGCCTGTCCGTGGGCCGGCCCTTCGCCTGCTCGGGGCTCATGTAGGCTGCCGTCCCCAGAACCATGCCCAGTTGCGTCACGGCTGGTGTCGTGACCGTCGGCGACAACGACTGGTCCTGCCCCGCCGCGCCGCCCGAAGGAATCCCGGACTCCATCGCCTTCGCGAGGCCGAAGTCCAGCACCTTCACGGTGCCGTCGGGCCGCACCTTCACGTTCGCCGGCTTCAGGTCACGGTGCACGATGCCTCGCTCGTGCGCGGCCTCGAGCGCCTCGGCGATCTGTTTGGCGATTGGAAGCGCCTCGTCGACCGGAATGGCCCCCAGGACGATGCGGTCGGCGAGGGTCGGTCCCTCGACGAACTCCATCACCAGCGCGGTCATGCCGTCTCTCTCCTCGAGGCCGTGGATGGCGGCGATGTTCGGGTGATTGAGCGAGGCCAGGACCTCGGCCTCTCGCTGGAAACGAGCCAGCCGCCCGGCATCGTGCGCCAGGGCCTCCGGGAGCACCTTGATCGCGACCTGGCGCTTCAGCTTCGTGTCGGTCGCCTGGTAGACCTCGCCCATGCCACCGACCCCGATCCGGGCGGTGACCTCGTAGGGACCGAGGCGGGTGCCTGGTGACAGCGCCAAGGGAGTGATGAGATTCTAGCGCGGCTATGAAGTGACACTCGGCTCATGTCGGATCAGGCGGCTATTCCTGCGAACTTGATGATCCAACCTTTCGCAAATCCCCGTACCGGTACCAGACACACTCCGCATTCACACTCGAGACCATTTCGGGTAGCGGCCTATAAGGTTCTCAGTGCAACGAGCGGCGCGACCTTCGATGCTCGGCGGGCCGGGACGTACGCCGCCAGGATCACTACCACGATCAGGGTCGCAGCGCTGAGCACCATGGGCGTCACCGCGAGCGGATCGATCCCGAACAGCACGCCGCTGAGCGCCTGTGCGACGAGCACTGCGAGTACGGCCCCCATGACCAGACCGGCCGCGCCGATGATTGCGGCTTGCCCGACGAACAGGGCGACGATGCCCCGCGGCGTGGCGCCGAGTGCCATACGCACACCGATCTCCTGTGTGCGTTGTCGCGCCGTGTCGGCAAGCAATCCGTAGATGCCGAGGCAGGCCAGCAGCAGTGCGGCGGCCGCGAAGCCGCCCATCATCGTGCCGAGGGCGCCTTGCGCCCCGGTCGTCAGCCGACGGCGTTCGGACATCGTCGCGACGTCGAACGCCGCGAATCCCCTGTGGACCTGGCGAAGCGCCTGCCGCGCCGGTGTTATGAGCGTCGCGGGGTTGCCGTCCCCGCGAATCAGCAACGCCATCGTTCGCAGTGGACTGCGCGCGTACGGGAAGTAGACATTCAGCCGTGCTTGTTCCGTCTGCTCGCCGAGTTCTTCGTAGACGAGATCTGGGGCGACGCCAACGACGCGCCGCCATGACACGCCGTCCGTCCGCGGATCTGCGGTGGCTATGCCGACGCGGCGCTCGAGAGCCGACTGGCCTGGCCACATCTGTCTCGCGAGCCCTTCATTGATCACGACAGCATCCGAGTCAGGATTCGCGAATTCGTTCTCCGTGAACGTACGCCCCTGTTCAAGGCGAACGGCAAGCGTGTCGAACAGCCCGGGAGTCACCGTGATCGCCTGAGCGCCAACGAACGGCCCTTCGGCGCCATCCTTCGTCACGCGGATCATTGCTCCGCCATCGTCTCCAGGCACGGCACTGGTCGCCGCCACCGCCGCGACTCCTGGCAGTGCCCTCAAGGAGTCCAGCGCGCGGGCGAACAACGCCGCGCGAGCGGGAATCGGATCGAAGGCGTCACCCGTCGCGAATACGCGCAGTGACAGCAGTGGACGTTCGTCGAAGCCCAGATTGGCGCGCTGGAGCGACAGGAAACTCCGAATCATCAAGTGCGCGCCGACGAGGAGCGCCAGACACAGTGCCACCTGCCCCACGGCCAGCGCCCGCTGGACGCGATGCGAGGAGCGTCCCAGCGAGGAGGTCCGGCCGCCGTGCGACAGCGCGTCGGTGACACTCGGACGCGACATCCGGATCGCCGGGAGCAGGCCGACCGCTAACGTCGTGAATATCATGAGGCCGATGGTGAACGCGACCAGTCGGACGTCAGGATCCAGTCGCAGCCAATACGGGAACTCCTCGGGCCAAACAGAAGGAAGGAAGCCAATACACCATAGCGCGCCGGAGAGACCGACCGCCGTGCCGGCGCCTGCAATGATCGCGCTTTCAGCGAACACGTGACCGATCAGGCGGGCGCGGGTCGCACCCATCGCGGCGCGGATGGCCATATCGCGTTGCCGCGCGGCGCCGCGGATGAACAGCAGGTTCGCCAGATTCGCGCACGCGATCAGCAGCACGAATACGACAGCGGTCATCAGGGCGCCCATCGCGATGCGCGTCTGTGGGGCCACTTGCGAGTCGCGGAACGTGAGCACGCGAATGCCGTAGCCGCGGTTCGTCGTCGGGAACGCCGATTCCAGCCGCGCCGCGACGGCGTCCACGTCCGCCTGCGCCTGCTGCCGGGTAACCCCGGGCTTCAGCAGAGCGATGCCCGATACGTTGCGAATCGTTCGCGCGGTATCGCCCTCGAGAACCAGTGGCGCATAGAGCTGCGCGCGCTGGGGAAAGCGGAATCCGGGCGGCATGACGCCCACTACCGTCTGAGGGCGGTCGTTGATGATCACGACACGGCCGATGATGTTCGGGTCGCCCCCGTAGTGGTTTTGCCAGACACCATGCGTAAGGATGACGGAGCTTTCAAGGCCCACGGCGGCCGCATCAGCGGGCGTGAAGGTGCGTCCCAGCGCGGGCTCGATTCCCAACATTGAAAAGAGGTTGGGTGTCACCGAGAGCCCCGTCAAGCGCTCGGTATCGATTGCTGACGCGATGGTGAAATTTCGGACGACATAGCCACCGACCTCCTCGAACGATCGGGTCTCACCACGGACGTCCAGGAGATCCGCCGAGGAGACGCCAGAGTCGTCCAAGTCCTCTGCCTGAAGGCGATGCGTCGAATGGAGCGTCATCACGCGGTCAGTACGCTCGCCGAACGGCATCGGGCGGAGTAGGACGCCATTGACCATGCTGAACACGGTCACGTTCGCGCAAATGCCGATGGCGAGAGTTCCGGCAGCGGTCAAGAGGAATCCAGGATGCTGACGGAGGCTACGAAGCGCGTCGGCAAGTTCGGGCGCGAACAGGGCCATGGCCGCCTCACGGGCAAGGCCCGGGCCAAGAGCTGCGCGTCGGTCGACGGGCCGAACCATCGTCGGAAGGCTACAAGTTGTGTCGCCAGTGGGATGACGTTGTCCGATACCGGACGCGCGCGCGCTCACTTAAAGGCTTCGCAAGAACGCCAGCAATGCGCTTCGATCTTCGGCATTCAACGACAGACCAAAGGCATGCCCGGGCACGGCGCGCTTCGTCACGCCGGGCGGATTCCAGCCCTTCGGTTCGTACTCGGGTGAGGTACGCGCCGGATCGAACATCTCTTCGAGACTCGTCACCGAGGCATCGTGAAGCAAGCGCGGCCGGTACCAGACGCCGCGCAACGAGGGAATCTTGTAGAAGCCCGTTCCCTTGCGTGTCTTGAGTGCGAGGCCGGGATCGGTTCCCACCGAGACGTTCGCAATGTCCTCACCATTGGGATGATTTGCCGGTGGCTCCCAGCCCTGGGTGACTGTGAGCCTGCCGCTCGTGTAATTCGGCGGCACGTGACAATTCACGCAACCTTCCCTGCCAAAAACCTGTTCACCTCGCGCCAGCAGTGCCGCCGCAGCCGGGCTCGGATTCTTCGGCGGCTCGAGAGACATCAGATA
>DASTDQ010000929.1:0-8742 GCA_035710305.1 Vicinamibacterales bacterium
GGTGCTGTCGCGGATGTACCGGACCAACTCGGCGTGCTGCCTGCGGTACGCGGCAAGGGCGGTCCCGACATCCTTCAGCTGCCGCGTGGGTTCCTCGGTTCTCAACGCCGTCTCCTTGTTCGTCCGGTCGATGCCGTACCAGAGGACGTCGATGTCGCTCATCGATCCGGCGCGGTCTGCCGATACCGGTCGCGCATTCTGCAGGTCCCGCCAATAGATCGGCCCGACGACGACGAGATGATCGAGGACCTCGAGGATGGTCCACGCGTTGGCGTTCCGGCGAAAGGACAGCTGGGCCGGCATCAGCCCCGACACTTCGTCAATCAGCCAGCTCTCCGTCATCTCCATGTGGGCCAGTAGCCGCTGGCGCTCCAGGGGAGTGAGCGGCGCGGCCGCGCTGACGGCGCCCGCTGCGAGGATGAGCGCGACGAACACTATCAGGCTTCGCATAGTGAACCCCCACGACAGGCATGGTAGCGCAGCCTGATATACCATCCCCCATCGAGCCATGGGCGCCGCACGATATGCTTTTCGCGCCCCGCATCATGATCGGCACCACAGTCGGACACTACACGATCGAGGCCCAGATCGGGTCGGGCGGGATGGGTGTCGTCTACCGGGCGTACGACACCCAGCTCCAGCGCCGCGTCGCGATCAAGTTTCTGAACGGCGCGGACGATGAGAGCCGCGCCCGGCTGTTGAACGAAGCGCGCGCGGCTTCCGCGCTCAACCATCCCAACATCTGCACGATTCACGAGGTCGCCGAAGCCGGCAGCCAGCCCTGCATCGTCATGGAGTACGTGCAGGGCGAACGGCTCGAGACGCTGATTCCGCCCGGCGGGCTGCCGCCCGAGACCTTCTTCCGCTACAGCCTGCAGATCGCCGACGCGCTCATGCACGCTCACGATCGCGGGATCGTGCACCGCGATCTCAAGAGCGCGAACGTCATCGTCGGCCCCGAAGAACGGGTCAAGGTGCTCGACTTCGGGCTTGCCCATCGCCTCCCGGAATACGACACGGAGACCGTCACGCAGACCGTGGCGCTCCAGGCCGCACCGGGAATCGTCGCTGGCACGATCGCCTACATCGCGCCGGAGGTGTTGAAGGGCGGCAAGTCGGACACCCGCAGCGACGTCTGGTCGCTCGGCATGCTCTTCTACGAGATGGCGTCGGGGCGTCTGCCGTTCAAGGGACTCACGTTTGTCGAGCTGATATCGACGATTGCCGATGAACGGCCGGTGCCTCCAGTGGCAGAGCTCCTGCCCTCCGCGCACCGCGCGGTCATTCACCGCTGTCTCGAGAAGGACCCCGAGCGCCGGTACAAGAACGCGGGCGAGGTTCTCGCCGCTCTTCGTACCGCGCAGGACGCCCCGAAGGGGCTCGGATCCCGGCGGCTTGCCGTTGCCGGCATCGCGCTGCTGCTCGTCGCGATCGGCGCGGCCGGCGCGTACATCAGGTTCGCTCCCCGAGGAGGACAGGCGTCCGCACCGGCTCCCGCGCCGGTGAACAGCCGGCGGGCCGTTGCCGTCCTCGGGTTCAAGAACCTGTCAGGTCAGCCTGACGTGGCGTGGCTGTCCACGGCGCTCTCCGAGATGCTGACGACGGAGCTGGCGGCCGGCGAGCATCTGCGGACGATCCCCGGCGAGAACGTCGCGCGCATGAAGAACGACCTCGAGCTGGCCGACGCCGACAGCTTCGCCGCCGACACGCTCGCCCGCATCAACGCCAGCCTTGGCAGCGATCTCGTCGTGATGGGCTCCTACGCCAGGATCGGCGAGAAGGTCCGCTTCGACGTGCGGATGCAGGAGGCGGGCGTGGGCGACGTCATCGCGGCCGTCGTCGAGACCGGCGGCGAGAGCGAGCTCTTCGAGATTGTGTCGAGAATCGGTACTCGGCTGCGCGAGCGGCTCGGCGTGATGGAGCTGTCGGCCGCCGCTGTTGCGGGTGTGCAGGCCTCACGTCCGGCGAACCCGGCGGCGGCGCGGCTGTACGCCGAAGGGCTGGCGAAGCTGCGCCTCTACGACGCCCAGGCCGCACGCGCGCTGCTCGAACAAGCCGTCAGCGCCGATCCGGCCAATCCTCTTGCCCACTCCGCGCTTGCCCTGGCCTGGTCCGCGCTCGGCTACGACGAGCGGGCCAGGCAGTCGGCAAAACGCGCGTATGAGTTGTCGGCCGGTCTGGCCCGTGAGGATCGGATGTGGGTCGAAGGCCGGTATCACGACGCGATGAGCGAGTACGACCAGGCCATCAAGACGTACCAGGCGCTCTACAGCTTCTTCCCCGACAATCTCGAATACGGGTTACAGCTCGCAACGGCGCAAACCTCCGCCGGGAAGGGACAGGACGCCCTCGCGACGCTCGATTCGTTGCGGCGGCTCCCGGCTCCGGTGCGTGACGATCCGCGCATAGACGGCGCCGAAGCAGCAGCGGCCAGCTCGCTATCGGACCTCAAGAGGCAGCAGGCCGCGGCGGCGCGTGCTGTGGCAAAGGGACGACAGCAGGGGGCGCGACTTCTCGTGGCGAGCGCTCGTCTCACGGAAGGCAACGCCTGGCAAGAGCTCGGAGACGCGCCGAAGGCAGTCGCCGCAGCCGAAGAAGCCAGGCAGATCTACGCCGCTGCCGGCGATCGTGGCGGCGAGAGCCGCGCGCTTCGCACGGCAGGTATCGTCCTTCGCTCGCAGGGAGACCTGGCAGGCGCCAGACAGATGTACGAACGCGGACTCGCCGTGGCGCGCGAGATTGGCGACCGCCGAACGACGGCCGGCCTGTTGAACAACATCGCAAACATGCTCAGGCAGCAGGGATCGCTCGAGGCGGCGCAGAAGACCTACGCCGAGTCACTCGCGATCTCTCGTGAGATCGGTGACAGGAGCGCAGTGGCCCAGACCCTGAACAACACCGCAATACTGCATCGCGTACGCGGCGATGTCGCCGGAGCCAAGAAGTACTATCTCGAGTCGCTCGACATCCGACGCTCCATCGGTGACAAGGCCGGCACGAATGCCACGCTGAACAATTTGGCCAACCTCATGGGGGACGAAGGCGATCTGGCCGGGGCGATGAAAGTGTACGAGGAGACACTCAAGACGGCGGAGGACCTCGGCGACAAACGTGGAGTCGCCATCGCCTGGTACAACATGGGCGAGACGGAGCGGCTGCAGGGAAACCTGGCTCGATCGCGCACCATGCTCGACCAGGCCCTGACGCTTCGACGGTCGCTCGAGGACAAGAGCGCCGTTGCCCGAACCCTGACGAGCATCGGCATGGTGCTGACGGCGCAGGCACGACTGACAGAGGCGAGACGATCGTATGAGGAGGCGCTCGCATTGCAGGAGAGCGTCGGCGACAAGCTCGGCACCGCGCGCGCGCGCCATTTCCTCGGCTCGTTGACGCTTCACGAAGGACGGCCTGAGGACGCGGAATCGTCGATCCGTGAGGCCGCACGACAGCTACACGAACTGAAAGCGTTCGACGAGGAAGGCGCCACGTTGGCCGCACTCGCCCGAGCGCTCCTGGCTGAACGCAAGAATCAGGAGGCCGAGAGGACGATACAAGAGGCCGCGCGCCTCGTCAGGGGCAGTCGCAATCGCGAGTGGCTGCTCGAGGTCGAACTCGGACTGGCGCGCGTTGAGGCTGCCACGGGGAAGCGCGCGGCGGCATCAACCCGTCTGCGGAAGCTGCAGAGCGACGCCAGGGGATTTACCGGCCTGGAGCTCGACGCAGGTCTCGCGCTTGCCCAGGTGGAAATCGCGTCCGGCCAGGCAGCGGAAGGCCGCGCGCGTCTCGATGCGATCGAGCAACAGGCCCGGGCGAAAGGCTTTCTGCTGACGGCCAACCAGGCCGCCGCGGCGCGGCGCTGAGTTTGCGGCGTGCTAGTCTGTGGCGATCATGACGCGACCTCTCTCTTTCGCCTTGCTCGCAGTCGTTATCGCCGCCTCGCTCGCGACGCGCGTGAGCGGGCAGAACACGCCGGTGCCGGCTACGTTCACCACCTTCGACATCCCCTTCGACAAGCTGCCGGGCGGCCGCATGAACGCGCAGGGCAACCTGGATCCGACCTCGTCGGCGAGGGACGCGCATGCGGGGGCGTTCGTGGCCGCGAAAAGACTGGGACTGTTCCGCAATTTCGAATGGGTGCACTGGGTGCCCACGGCGCCTTCCACGCGAGACCCCGCCACGGGCCATTGGCGCGGCGGCGACCTCGATGGCTTTCCGACAGGGTGGGGATCGACTGGTCTCGGCATCGCCGGCGACTGCCTCTACTGGGGACGCAGCAATTCCACCAACACCACCGGCCCGCGCGTGACGCACGACGTGAAGATCTTCAAGATTCAACCCGACCCGGAGAAGAACCCGCCGGTCGAAGTCGGCAGCATGCCTCAGCTCACCGTGGACAACGGCGAGACCGCCGTGCGCGACCGCGAGCTGCGACCCTACAACTACACGTCCACGGACGGCGTCGAGCGGATGCTGATGGTCCGCAGCGCCGCCACCGGGACGGGCGGCGACGTGATCACGTACACGCTCGATCCACAGACGTGCCTCCCGGTGGACGGCGGCGCCAAGGCCGAGGGCGTGCTCGCGCACGAGTTCTACCTCTGGCACGACCGGCGCAATCCGAACCGGCTGCTCGTCCTCTCGCAGACCTACGGATCGCAGGACGAGGATCTCGTCGTGACCGCGATCACCGACGACAAAACCGGTAAGGTCCTCGCGAAACCGCTGTTCCTCGCCTCTTTCACGCTCGAGGGCATCGGCGGTCCGGTGAAGAACGAACGTCCCGATTCAACCGGCCTCTATACGGGCGGCCGGTTCGCCGACTACCGCCACCTGACCGACCAGTGGGCGCGGCCGGGCGCCACGCAGACCTCCACCGTGAACAGCCTGCACTCGGGCACGATGTCCGACGATGGCGAGCGGTTTTACGCGGCGGGGACCACCGCGGGCACCTACATCCTGAACACCGAGCGGATCGCCAACAGTACCAACGCGCAGCTGGCATCGGGCGGCGTCTGCCGCCAGCGCTCGACCAACGCGTGGGTGGACGGGAAGATCGGCGGCGTCGTGGACGTGAGGAAACTGCCCGAGGTCGCCGGCGACTGCGTGCACCCGGTGCTCAACTCGGATCCCGGCGTGCTCGCGATGCTGCGCTCGGACCGGTCCGATGCGGACAAGCTGGCGCGCTACACGCGCCTCGAGACGCGCTCGCGCTTCAGCTTCACCCCGCCGCTCGTCGCGATGGTGGGCGTGCACAGTGCCGTGCCGATACCGAGCCGCCCGTCGCTCTCGCGCGGCAACCCGAAGAGCCGCCCGGCGTGGGTCGTGATCACCGAGGAGTGGCCATTCGGCCCCTGCCCGGAACGGGGCCTCAGGATCGTCAACATCGAATCGGAGATCACGCCGATGATGGTCGGCGCTCTCGCCCAGTCGGACAGCATGGTGCAGAACTGCCTCGCCCAGGCGAAGCCGCCCGGATCGACGATCAGGCCGATGATGCACGCGCACAATCCCACCGTGTTCGAGAACATCGTGTTCGTGGGCTGGCTGGGCCACGGCGTCCGCGCGATCGACATCTCGAATCCGTTCAATCCTCGCGAGGTCGGTCACGCGAGACCGGTGCCGTGGGGTGACATCATCACGTATCCCGACGTGCACAACGGCCTGATCTACGCCGGCGACAACCACACGGGCCTGCACGTGTTCAAGTACACGGGCCCTCACGCCGACGAAGTGCCGAAGAACGCCGTCTACTCGTCCAATCGCACCAGCCCGCACGCGTCGGGCCCGCCGCGTCCGGGCAGAAAATGAGCGGAGCGCGATCGCGGCTGGTCTGGCTGTGTGTGTTCGCCGCGTCGGCTGCTGTCGTCTCGGCCCAGACGACGGGCCCTGCGGCCGGGCTCTACACGCCCGACGACCTGCTGTTCCTGCGACACATGATCGTTCACCACGAGCAGGCCCTCGAGCTTGCGGCGCTCGTGCCGTCCCGTACCGGGCGCGAGGCACTCGTCCGGTTCGCACGGCAGGTCGAGCGCGCGCAGAAGGCCGAGATCGATCAGATGGAATCGCTGCTCGCTCTTGCCGCTGAACGAGGGATGACGATTCCGCAGCACGACCTGCACGCGGACGCACCGATGCCCGGCCTCCTGTCCAGGGCGCAGATGGATGCGCTGGCCGCCGCGACCGGAACGGCCTTCGAGCGCCTGTGGCTCGAGGGGATGATCGTCCACCACGAGGGCGCGCTCACGATGGGGCGGGCGCAGCAGCGGCGGCACTTCGAGAGCGGCCGGCAGCCGTACGGGATCGACGTGCTGGTGGACGAGATCCTCGTGGTGCAGCGCGCCGAGATCACGAAGATGAAGGCGTGGCTCACGGCGTGGGGCCTGGCTCCTCGTTCCTGAGGTCGTCCACGTTCCTGCGGACCGTGTCGAGGCTCAGTCCGCTGTCGTGCAGGATCGCGCCGGCCAGCGAGCCCTCGTCGCGCAGCAGGCCCAGAAGCAAATGCGCCGTGCCGATCTCCTCGTGCCTCAGGCGGTCGGCTTCCGCCTCTGCAAGGTGGACCACCCGTTTCGTCCGATCGCTGAAGGGGATGATCTCGAATCTCGACAACGGCTGCCCCGGCTCCCTGCGCGAGCTCACGTCGGAGCGAACGTGCTCGAGGGTCAGACGCTCGTTCGCGAACACGCGGCTTGCCAGGCCCGTGCGGGCCTGCACGATTCCGAGGAGCAGGTGTTCCGGGTCGATCGCCGGGTGACCGAGCCGGCCGGCCTCGAATCGCGAGAAGAACGTCGCCTGCTTCGCTCTGGTCGTGAAGCGCGCGAAGGTCCCGGCCGTCTGACGCTGCGGCACTGAGTCAGGCGTCGTCCCGGCCGATGTGACCGATGCCTTGAGCCGGGCCCAGTTCAGGAACCCGTACTGGCGCGCGATTGCGTGCTGTGCGTCGGCAAGCCTGGCCTCGGGATCGCGCAGCTTCATCTCGCGCAATCGCTCCTTCGCCTGCTTCCTGAGATGTTCGAGGTTCGGACGATCCGGGAGTTCTGAGGGCATCACACGCCTCCTTCAAAGCCCGATGTCCGCTGCTGGGCAGAAGAAGAAGTGGATGTTCGAGCGGCGCAGGTGGGATCGTCCCTTTCCGCGGACGGGGTGCAACCTGGATTGCGGGGCGATCGTAGCACGCCGGCCTCAGTGATTGATATTCTTCGGGGAATGCCATGAGGAACCGATCGATTCTCTCGATCGTCGTCGCCCTCTGCTGCGCGAGCAGTGTCGCAGTCGCGCAGTGGCTGCATTACCCGACCGCGGGCGTGCCGCGAACCCCAGACGGCAAGCCGAATCTGGCGGCGCCGTCGCCGCGGCTTGCCGACGGCAAACCGGACTTCTCGGGCATCTGGCAGTCGGCCAGGAAAATCCCGTGCACTCCCGACTTCAACAGGTTCGTTGACTGCGGTCTCGAGATCGGCGGCTCGCCGCTCGCGTTGGACATGGGGACCGACATGCCGGGCGGCTTGCCTTATCAGCCGTGGGCGGCGGCGCTGATGAAGCAGAGAAGCGCCGACAACAGCAAGGACGATCCGCACGCCCGCTGCCTGCCTGACAACCCGCCGCGGCCGTGGGGACTGCCGCACATGACCAGGGCGGTGCACACGGGGCGTCTGCTGCTCCTGCTCAACGAAGTGAACGCCATGTACCGGCAGATCTTCACCGACGGGCGTCCGTTGCCCGTGGATCCGAATCCGACGTGGAACGGGTATTCGTCGGCGACGTGGGACCGCGACACGCTCGTGGTCCAGACGATTGGCTTCCGGGACGGCCTCTGGCTCGACATGGCCGGCAGTCCCATGACCGACGCCGCGCGGATGACGGAACGGATTCGCCGGCCGAACTACGGCACGCTGGAGGTGCAGGTCACGGTCGACGACCCGAAGGCGTTCACGCGCGCCTGGACGGTCGAGATGCCCCAGAAGATCACGCTCGACACCGAGCTCATCGACGAGATCTGCCTCGAGAACGAGAAGTCGTCGCAGAGGATGCGAGGGAACTAGGTCCCAGGTCCTTGGTGCTTGGTACCTGGTCCGTCCTTGGTCCCTGGTCCGTCCGTGGTCCCTGGTCCCTGGTCCGTCCTTGGTCCCTGGCCTGTCCTTGGTCCGTCCCTGGTCCTTGGTCCGAGGTGGCTCCAGCGTCGCCTGCCAGCGCCGAAGCATTTTCGCGATGCTCTCGTTCAGTGCGATTAGGTCGGCCATTTCAGACTGAGCCAGGTGTTTGCGTCCCTCGGCGGCGTAGTAGCCGGACTTCAGTTCCCCGTTGGAAGCGAATGCGTATCGCAGAAACTGCAACGTCTCCTTGTCCCGACGTCGCAGAAATCCCTCTGTGATGTTGAACATCACTGAGAGCGCGGCATCATTCATCTGATCCGACAATTTGCGGTCACGCTTGAACTCAGGCCGTTCCAGCAGGTTCCCAACGTGATCGCACTGCTGCTTCGCCGCCTGCCAGACGCGCAGATCCTCGAATCGACTGACGCCCATGCCTCGTCGAGGAGCATGTTGGATGCCAGCCCCGAGGACGAAGAACCACGGACCAAGGACGGACCAAGGACCAAGGACGGACGAAGGACCAAGGACGGACGAAGGACCAAGGACGGACGAAGGACCAAGGACGGACGAAGGACCAAGGACGGACGAAGGACCAAGCACCAAGCACTAAGGACAAGTATTCCCAGCCCTCATAACCGATATTCGCGATTGA
>DASTDQ010000930.1:0-2979 GCA_035710305.1 Vicinamibacterales bacterium
GCCGAGCTGAATTACGTCAAGCGGACCGAGCTGGCCGACTTGCGCGGGCGCGTGGCCCTGGTCACCGGCGGCCGCGTGAAGATCGGCTACCAGGCCGGCCTGAAGCTGCTGCGCTGTGGCGCGCGGCTCATCGTCACGACGCGCTTTCCGCGCGACGCGGCGATGCGATACTCGCGCGAGCCCGACTTTTCCGAGTGGCGAAGCCGCCTGGAGATCGCGGGTCTCGACCTGCGGCACACGCCGAGCGTCGAGGCGTTCTGCCACCAGCTACTCGCCACGACCGACAGGCTCGACTTCATCGTCAACAACGCGTGCCAGACCGTGCGCCGTCCGCCCGCGTTCTACGCGCACATGATGGAGGCGGAGATAGCCGCGCTACGCGAGCTGCCCGAGCCCGCGCGCCGATTGCTTAGGGCGAGTGGGGCGGGTGGGGCGAGTGGAGAGGTTCTGCGTCAGGTGCCGCGCGTGCCGAGTTCCGCTGAGATGTCGCAGGTAGCGCTGCTGCCCGACGAGATCGGGCGGCAAGAGGATCTGTTCCCTGAGGGGCTGCTCGACGCGGACCTGCAGCAGGTGGACCTCCGCGGGCGCAACTCGTGGCGCCTGCTGCTGGCCGAGGTGCCCACGGTGGAGCTGCTCGAGGTGCACCTCGTCAACGCCGTGGCGCCTTTCCTCTTCAACGCCCGCCTCAAGGCGCTGATGCTCCGTACGCCCGAGCGCGACAAGCACATCGTCAACGTGTCAGCGGTCGAAGGGCAGTTCTATCGCAACTTCAAGACGACGCGCCATCCGCACACGAACATGGCGAAGGCCGCGCTCAACATGATGACGAGGACGGCGGCCGCCGACTACCACGCCGACGGCATTCACATGAACAGTGTGGACACCGGGTGGGTCACCGACGAGGACCCTCTCGAGATCGCCGAGCGCAAGCGCGCCGAGCATCGCTTTCATCCGCCGCTCGACATCGTTGACGGCGCGGCGCGGATCCTCGATCCGATCGTCAGCGGATTCAACACCGGCACGCACGTGTGGGGGCAGTTTCTGAAGGATTACCGGGCTGTTGACTGGTAGATACTAGAACCATGGAAACCATCAATTTCACGCGCGGCGTGCCCGCCAACGAATCATTCCCGACGTCCGAGCTCGTCGAGGCTGCCGCGGCCGCGCTCGGATCGCATGCCGTCCAGATGCTGCAGTACGGGCCGTCGCGCGGCTTCGAACCGCTTCGCCAGTGGCTGGCCGAGTGGCAGCGCGTCGACATCGACCGCGTCATCACCAGCAACGGCTCGCTGCAGCTGATCGAGTTCCTGTGCCTCCACATGCTGAGGCCCGGCGACCTCGTCTTCACCGAATCTCCCAGCTACGACCGCACGATCGGGCTGCTGCGGCGGCATGGCGCGCGGATCACCGGGATTCGTATGGAGCCGGACGGCCCAGACATGGAGTCACTCGAGCGCGCGCTGAAGCAGGCCGTGCCGAAGTTCTTCTACGTCATCCCCGACTTCCAGAACCCGGCGGGCGCGACCTGCTCGGGATCCAAGCGGCGAAAAATCGCGGAGTTGGCCAACCAGTACGGCTTCCTGATCGTCGAGGACGCGCCCTACCGCCTGTTGCGCTATCGCGGGACCGAAGAACCAACGATCTACGAGCTTGCGCCGGATCGCACGCTGCACATGAGCTCGTTCACCAAGCTGATTGCGCCCGGCGTCCGCACCGGGTTCATGATCGGCGACCCGGCGATCCTCGGGAAGCTGGCGAAGGTGGCGGAGGATACCTACATCTCGCCTGGGTACGTCGCGCAGGCGATCAGCTGGGAGTGGTGCCGGCGCGGTTTCCTGCCGCCGCAGATCGAGCGGCTCAAGAAACTGTACGCGCCGCGCCTCGACGCGTGCCTGGCCGGCCTCGACAGGTACATGCCGGACGCGACGCCGACGAGACCGGACGGCGGATTCTTCATCTCGCTCACGCTGCCCGAAGGCGTCAGCACGACGGCCGTCAGGACTCAGGCGGCGGCCAAGGCGCTCAACCTCGCCGACGGGCTCGCGTTCTTTCCGGAAGGGGGCGGGGAGCGCTTCCTCAGACTGCCGTTCTGCGCCCTCTCGCCGGCGCAGATCGACGAAGGCGTAAGGCGACTGTCGGAAGCGGTGGTCGAAACGCGATCGGCAACGGCAGCACGGTAAGCAGGGGGCAGGGGGCAGGAGGGATGACATGCGAAGCGGCGGCCTGATGGTTGGGATGATCGTCCTGGCGCTGTCAACGCTGACAGGCCAGCAGGCGCCGGTGCCGGCGATGCCCCCGCGTCCGCTGCCGGCGGGTCCGCTGACGTTCGACACCGCGGAACACGGCCCGATCCGCGTGACCATCACGAAGGGGCTGTCGCACCCGTGGAGCCTGGCCTTCATGCCGGACGGCAGCATGCTCGTGACCGAACGCCCCGGCCGCCTGCGGATCGTGCGCAAGGGCGTGCTCGACCCGCAGCCGATCTCCGGTGTGCCGGCCGTCTTCACGCAGCAGCTCGGCGGTCTGATGGACATCGCCCTCCATCCGCGTTTTGCGGAGACTCGCCTCGTCTATCTCAGTCACACCAAGCCGGCCGGCCAGGGGCTGCACACCTCCGCCCTCGTGCGGGGGCGTCTCGAGGGCATGGCCCTCGTTGACGTGAAGGAGCTGTTCGTCGCCGATGCCGTCGGGAAGGGCCCGGCCGCGGGCAATGGCATGACGTTCGGGCCGGACGGCCTGCTCTACATGGCCGTCGGAGGCGCAAACGACGACGTGGCCCAGAACCTCAACAGCCACTTCGGCAAGATCATCCGGCTGCGAGACGACGGCAGCGTGCCCCCGGACAACCCGTTTGTCGGCAAGCCCGGGCACAAGCCGGAGATCTATTCGTACGGGCATCGCAACATGCTCGGCCTCACGGTCCATCCGGTGACGCGCGAGATCTGGCAGAACGAAAACGGCCCGCTCGGCGGCGACGAG
>DASTDQ010000931.1:0-3617 GCA_035710305.1 Vicinamibacterales bacterium
GGACCGAGGTGATGGTGGACGGCTACAAGGCGAAGAACGGCACCAACCGCGCCAACGGCCGCGACATCACCTTCCCCGACGGCCGCAAGCTGTTCATGGGCTCGTCCGGCATCGGCGCGCCTCGCGACGGGAAGGATCCCAGCGAGAAATAGAGCGGCACCAGCGCCGCGCCACGGCGGATCGCGGCTATCGCCCCTGCGTCGGCTTCTTCGACGCCGCGTCGGGCACGCCGCTTACCCCGACGTAGTGCTGCGCGCTCTTGTCGAGGCAGACGAACTCGATCAGCTGCGTGTCGGGCTGCAGCCGGTTGTTGATCGTCGCCGTGAACGGCTTCGTATACGCCTTCGGGTCGTCGATGGTGACCTCGATCTGGAGCGAACCGAAATTGGGCCGGCGGAACCGCTCGGTGAGCTTTCCGTGTCGGGTCAGCGGGCTGCCTCTCACGTCCAGCCACGTCGTCCAGTGGTCGTCGTCGATGAAGTTGCTGGTCTCGACGACGAGCGTGTCGCCCTCCCATCGTCCGACGGAGTAGCCCTGGTACCACGGTTCTGCGTCCGGGTCCGGCGTGCGCCCGTCGAGATAGATCTCACGTACCGTCGTGGCCGAGCCCTCGTAGATCACGATGACCTCCGACGGCGTCTGGATGATCTTCTTGGGGAACGGGTGGGTCGTGTTCTGCATAATCCCGAGCGGCAGGCAGTGCGCGTCGGGATTGTCCTTGCTGTTGTCGGCCATGCGTTTCTTCACCAGCTCGGCCGCCCATGGCTGGTATGGCGCGCCGCCCTGTGTCTGGTCCCCGATGTTGCCGAAGAGCGATCCCGACGGCGGCAGCTCGCCCGTGCCCTCGGCGGCCACCGGCACCGGCGCCGGAGCGCCGGCGCGGCCGCGGCCCCCGATGCGGCCGGCTATGGTCTGCCACACGCCCGAGAGGTCGACCTTCCCGTCGGCGGTGCGCGGCGCGGGCGCGCGCATGTCCACCGTGCCGTCAGCGCTGCGCGGCGTTCCCTGGGGCGTGAACTTCGGCCACTGAGCAAACAGCGTCTGCGATCCGATCGCGAGCGCAATGAATGCGATGACGGAGATGAATCGGTTCATGCCTTCCATCCTATTCGAAGACGACGCTCCGTCCGGGTCCTGGGTCAATTGCGGCCAACTGGCCGACAATAGCGGGTAGAGAGATCGTGCTGGGAAGCTTCCGGACAGTTCGCGGCAGGATGCTGTTCTGGATCCTGGCCGTGACGATTCCGATCTACGCGGGCGCCCTGTATCTGGCGTACCAGACCACGGCCAGGCGTCTCGAGGCCGGCGCCGAACGCGATGCGGACGAGTTGGCCGGGCGTCTGGCGGCGGGCCTGGACGGCGTCATCCGGCCGATCGAAGGCGGGATCCGTACTGTGGCGTTCCAGCTCGAGGAAGTCGATCCGCCCCGGTCGCAGTACGAACAGCGCATCCGCGGCATTCTCTCGGCCTGGCCCGACGTGTACGGGTCCACGATTGCCGTCGAGACGGCCAACGCGGGCGGCAACCAGCAGCCCTTCGCCCCATACCTGTTTCGCCGCGGAGACGGGATCGGGTTCTCCGATCTCTCGCGCGACAGCTACGCGTACCGCGACCTTCCCTGGTACCGGCGAGCGGCGGACTCGAAGAGCCCCGTGTGGTCGCTGCCGTACTTCGACGCAGGCGGGGGTGAAACGTGGATGGTCACCTACTCGATGCCCTTCTTTCGCAGGCTGCCGGACGCGCGCCGCGAGCTTGCCGGCGTCGTGACGGCGGACCTCGATCTGAACTGGGTCAAGAGCACAGCGGCCGGGGTCACCCTGGGCTCGATCGGCATGGGCTGGCTCTCGTCTCCGCCCGGCGCCCAGCCGTTCGTCGTGCCAATCGGCGACACCGCGGGCCGCATCGCGCAGTTCGACGCCTCAATGCAGCAGGAGGCGATTCGGCGCGCGGGCGAGGCGATGCTCGCCAGCGGCGTCATGCTCGCACCAGTGCCGCAGGGCCTGAGCGCCAGGCCCGCCTACCTGGCCGTGCGCAACCTTCAGACGCTCGAGTGGCGGCTGATGCTGGTCATTCCACAACGGGAGCTGCTGGCCGGTGCGCGGGAGCTCCTGAATCAGCAGCTGTCGCTCGGGGCGATCGGCCTCGCGCTGCTGATTGCCGCCATCTGGCTGGTGGCGGCGGCCGTGGCGCATCCGCTCCGCGCCCTGGCGCAGGCCGTCGGCGGCGCAAGCGAAGAGGCTCTCGACTTTCAGCTGCCGGAGACGCGAAGGCGCGACGAGGTCGGCGTGCTGACCGAGGCGCTGCGACGGATGCGGAGCTCGCTCCAGCGGCACATTCAGCTGCGTGCCGAAAGCCTGGCGGAACAGGCGAGGCTCGAGCACGAGCTCGAGATCGCGGCCAGCATCCAGCAGTCGATGCTGCCGAGGCGCGACGCGGCCACCGCGATGCCGGCGGGGGTACGCGTGGCCGCGGCCCTGCTGCCGGCCAAGCAGGTCGGCGGCGATCTGTACGACTACTTCGCGATTCGCGAGGGGGAGATCCTCTTCGCGATCGGCGATGTGTCGGACAAGGGTATTCCGGCCGCCCTCTTCATGGCCAGGCTGTCAGCGCTGCTCAGGGTCCTCGGCGCCGCAGGCGAGCTGCCGGATCGCCTGCTCACCGGGATCAACGCGAGACTGGTTGACGGCAACGAGGCGTGCATGTTCGTCACCGTCGGCTGCGGCTTGATCAACGTGAACACGGGACGGGTCCGTTATGCGAGCGCCGGACACGAAGCGCCGCTCGTGCGGCATCTGGAGGGAACCGTGAGACCGTTGGGAGGCGAGAACGGCCCGGCTCTCGGCATTGATACCGACGTGGACTATCAGCTCGGCGAAGGATTCATCGCGCCGGGCGATACGCTCGTGCTGTTCACCGACGGCGTCACGGAGGCCGAGGCGGAAGACGGCTCGCAGTTCGGCCACGAGCGCCTGACGAGGCTTCTCGGCGAGGCTCCCGACGGCGATCCGCCGGCGCTGGTCCGCCGGATCGTCAACACCGTCGCCGCGCACGCCTCGGGTTACCGCGCCACCGACGATCTCACCGTCATGGCCGTCGGCCTGCGTCCCCCGGAGGTCGCCGTTCGCCGGTCGGATGGCGTCGTCTCCTGGGTCATCGAGCCGGACGCCTCGGCAGCGGGCATTCGCCAGGCGCAGTACTGGCTGCACGCGATCCTGGCCGCGCGCGAGGCCGGCTCCGATCGGATCGGGGACGTGGAGCTGATCGCGGAAGAGTTGCTCACCAATGTCGTCCGCGCCGCCGGGTCGCGGGAGGGCGGCGTCCGTCTTTCACTCGAGTGCGCCCTGACGGTGTCCGATATCATGCTCACGTTCCGCGACGACGGGCCGCCGTTCGATCCGACTGCTGTCGAGGGCCCGAATCTGGACGGCGATATCGCCGATCGGGACGTGGGCGGGCTCGGCATTCTCCTCGTGAGGAAGCTGGCCGACGACTGCCGCTACTCACGTCTCGACGGGTGGAATGTCGTGGAGATCCGCCTTGGCCGCACACCACTGAATTGAGGTACCCATGTCACTCAAGATCGTCCAGCATGCGAACCCGCCGACCATCGCGCTGAC
>DASTDQ010000932.1:0-4803 GCA_035710305.1 Vicinamibacterales bacterium
GATCGAGCGCTTCAACTGGCACAGACGGCTGTGGCGGCCTCGCCTGACAAACCCGAGGTCGTCGACACACTTGGCTGGGTGTACTACAAGAGAAATCAACCGGCGCAAGCCATTCCGTACTTTCAGCAGTGCGTGCAGAAGTCTCCTACCGTCGCTGAGTATCACTACCACCTTGGTCTTGCTCTTCTGCAGAATGGCGACAAGCCGAACGCGCGAGCCTCGCTCCAACGGGCACTCGGTCTGAAGCCCAGCGCAAGTGTCGCCGCCGACGTGCGGCGCGCGCTCGAGCGGGCGGCGGACTGAGAGCGGCCAGCTTTCCCTGATCCAGCGTTCCGACGGGATTGGCCACCGGCCGATCCTCCCTTCCACACGCGTCCGGCTGCCCATGGCGGATTGGCGGCCTCTCTTGACTCCCTCACGGGCTCCATGTACTTCTCTTTCTTCTCGATCTCTCACCACCACTCTCTGAGGAGACACGGCACTCATGGGCGCTAACTTTGGAATCGCGGGACTCGACTGGCAGCAGCGCGTCAACTGGGATCGCCTGCGCACGTATCGATTGGAGCGCGCGCGCGAGCGGATGAAGGCGCACGGGCTCGGCGCCGTGCTCTGCATGTACGACGAGAACGTCCGGTACATCACCGGCACGCTGACGCCCGGCTGGAACCGCCTGAAGCCCGGACTCCGCTACGCCATCCTCTGCGGCGACGACCCGCCGGTGCTCTTCGAGCAGGGCGACCTCGGCTTCCAGATCGAGCGCCACTCGCCCTGGATTCCGAAGGAGAACGTCCGCTGGTCCTACGCCTGGATCAAGGGCGCCGCCGGGGCCGCCTCGCGCCAGCAGGTGACGAAGTTCACCGAAGCCATCGTCAAGGAGATGAAGAAGAGCGGCGTGGCCGGCATGAAGCTCGGCGTCGATTTCATCGACATCAACATGATCGAGATCTTCAAGACCGCCGGGATCGAGTGGGTGGACGGCATGACGCCGATGATGGAGGCGCGCGCCGTCAAGAACGTGGACGAGCAGGAGTGCCTCCGCATGGTGGGCGCCATCGGCGACGCCGCGCACTGGGAGACGATGAAGTTCCTGAGGCCGGGCGTCACGGAAAACCAGGTGACGGCCCACATCATGAAGTTCCTGTACTCGATCCCCGGCATGGAGGACGTCGAGGATGTGATCGTCTCGAGCGGCCCGAACACCTGGCCCAACTGGCGCAACTTCTCCGACCGCATCATCCAGCCCGGCGACATCGTGTTCATGGACCTGGCCGCGCTGACGTGGAACGGATACAAGTCCTGCTACTACCGGACCTACTGCGTGGGCAAGGAGCCGACCGACGAGCAGAAGGAGGTCTACGCGACCGCGCTCAAGTGGCTGTACGACTCGATCAAGGCGGTGAAGGCGGGCACGACCACGAGGGAGATCGCCTCGAAGTGGCCGTCGGCGAAAGAGGCGTACGGCTACGAAGAAGAGGATCAGGCGGCGGCCAACCTGTGGGGCCACGGGTTGGGCCTCGCCCAGTACGATCCGCCGGTGATCTCGCGTATCTGGTCGCTCGATCATCCGATCGAGATCAAGCCGGGCATGGTCTTCGCCCTCGAGACGCAGCACGGGAAGATGTACCGCTGGGGCGTGCGCATCGAGGAGATGCTGATCGTGCACCCGGATCGGATCGAGATCATCTCGAACTTCCCGGTCGAGCAGATCACGGTGGTCGATCCAATGCCCGGCTACGGAGCGCATGTCAGGTAAAGCTGAACACGAACTGAGACGCGAGACGTGAGAAGTGTGAACGACACGTCGCATCTGCTGCTTCCGCTCTCGTCCGTGGAAGCAACGGATGCGACGCGCTTTGGCCCCAAGGCCGCGAACCTCGCCGCGCTCGGGCGCGCGGGACTGAGGATTCCCGACGGCTTCTGCCTGGGTGCCGAGGCCTATCGGCGTCAGGTCGCGGCGCTCGGTCTGGAGGAGACGGCGCGCGCCGTCTTCGCCAGCGACAATCCATCCGAAGCGAAGCAGCACGCGCTCCGGATGAGGCTCGGCCTGCTCGAAGAGCCGATCGCCCCCGCGGTCCTCGAGGGGCTGCTCGAGGCGTGGCGCGATCTCACCGACCGGACGGGCGCGTTGACGGTCGTCCGCTCGTCGGCGCTCGTGGAAGACCGCTTCGGGTCGAGCTTCGCAGGGCAGTTCGAAAGCTACCTGGGTCTGGAGCAGGAGACCGAGTTCCTCACGGCGGTACGGGCCTGCTGGGCGGCGCTCTGGTCCACTCGGGCGCTGCGCTACATGGCCACGCACAATCTCGACCCGGCCGACACCGCCATGGCCGTCCTGGTGCAGCCGCTCGTGGTAGCCGTCGCTGCCGGCGGCGGTCTGAGCAGAACCGCCGACGGCGGGATGCTCGTGAACGCGACGATGGGCCTGGGCGCGTCGGTCGCGCAAGGCGAGGTCACGCCCGATCGTTTCGAGCTCGATCGCGGCGGATCGCTCCTCCACGTGGCTCCGGGCCGCAAGGATCACGCGCTCCGCTGCGGCCATCGCCGCGCGCCGACCGCCGAGGCCGTGCCCGCCGCGCTCGCCGAGCAGCCGTGCCTCGACGAAGCACAGGTCTCCGAGCTCGCGCGGCTGCTGCGCAGGGCCGAAGACGTGATGGGCATGCCCGTCGAGATCGAATGGGCCCTGGACGAGGACGGCTTCACGCTGCTGCAGGCGCGTCCGCTGCACCTGCAGGCGCCGCACGTACCCGACGAGATCTGGCTGCAGCACCCGCGTCTCAACGGCCATCCCGCCGGCATCGGCTGGGGCGCGGGCCGGGCCGTCGTCATCAACTGCGAATGCGAGCTCGGACGGATTGCCCCTGGCGACGTACTGATCACGAGAGTTGCCGGTCCGGCGCTCGGCCACATCCTGCGTCAGGTCGCCGGCGTGGTGACCGAACGCGGAGGCAGCACGTCGCACTTCGCCTCGCTCGCGCGCGAACGGGGGATCCCGATGGTGCTCGGCGTCGCCGACGCCACGCGTCGAATCCCGGACGGCGCTCAAGTTGCCGTCGACGGCGTGGCCGGCATCGTCCGCTGGATGTCCTGAAGCTCTCGGCTCCGGGCTTTCGCCAATGGTGTTCACCAAGCGGCTGCGCGAGGGGGTCCGACGCGGCAGGATCAGGTGCAGCATTCGCATCTGGACGAAACCCCATGTGAAGGCCGGCGGCCGCTACCCGATGGACGAGGGACAGATCGTCGTCGATTCAATCGTGCCGATCAGGCTCAAGGACATCACGCAGGAACTGGCGCGCGAATCGGGCTTCGCCAGCAAGAAGGACCTGCTGGAGATGGCACGGCACGGCAGCGGCCGCAACGTCTACCTGATTCGATTTCACTACCTGCCGCCCGGCGGCTGGGACGATATACTCGCCCCATGAAAGCCCGCCTGTCGGCTGTCCTCTCCGTCGCCGTGCTTTGCAGCATTCCCGCCCCTGGCCAGCAGCTCCAGAGCGTCACGCTGAACTACCCCACCCGAAGCGGCGCCTCGTGGCCGCTCTTCATCGCGAAGGAGGGGGGCTACTACCAGAAGTACGGGCTGGACGCGACGCTGGTGTTTGCCGGGCACCCGGCCGGGATCGCGATGGTCGTCAGCGATCAGGCGCACATGAGCAGCTACAACCTGGAGTCGGTGATGCAGGCCAGCTCCAGGGGAGACGCGCCGTTCACGGTCGTCGGCGCCTCGCTGAACAAGGCGTACTTCGCGCTGATGGCGCGGAAGGAGATCGCCAGCGTCAAGGACCTCAAGGGGAAGACGCTTGCGGTCAGCCAGATTGGCGATCCTCCCTACAACTACACGAGCGCGTTTCTTCGCAAGTTCGGGCTGACGCCGCGCGACGTGCAATGGATCGCCGCCGGCGCCGACGCGAACGCGCGCGCGGCCGCGTTGTCCACCGGCCGGGCCGACGCCACGCTGCTGACGCCCCCGGCCTACTTCAGGCTCGAGGAGGCCGGCTTCAGGAGCCTCGGGATCCTCGCCGAACACGACGACATCTACGCGGCGACGACCTATCTGATGAAGAAAAGCGCAATCGCCGCCAATCCCAGGATGCCCGAGCAGCTGATCAAAGCGCACGCCGAGGCAATCAAGCGCTTCTACGACGACAAGGCGTTTGCCGTGAAGGCGTACCAGGCCTACGACAAGCAGGACACGGCCGACGTCGAGCGGCTCTACGACGGCTACGCGAAGGCCAACGTCCTGGAGCGCGTGCCGTACATGCTGGCGGCCGCCCTTCAGGCCGTCATCGATCAGCAAAGCGACCCAAAGCTGCTCGCGCAGATGAAAGGGTTCGACTTTCACTCCGTCATCGACAACAGCGTGGTCGGGCGGCTGGTCAAAGAGGGCTTCTTCCAGAAGCTGTTCGGTCCGTCGATCAAGGCTGAAGAGGACCGCAAGGCAAAGCTCGCGTTCAGATAAATGGGGTCGGGAGTCATTTATCGCGCGGATCATGTCGGCAGCCTGCTGCGTCCACAGGAAGTCCTCGCCGCGCGCGCCGACCCCAAGACGACGCCCGAACGACTCGAGGCGATCGAAAACCAGCACATCCTGCGGGTACTCCAGCGTCAGAAGGATCTCGGCTTCCGGATCTTCACCGACGGGGAGCTGCGGCGTCAGGGGTTCATGAGCGACTTCAACGACTCGGTCGAGGGCCTCGACAACGACGGCTCGATTGCTCGGGCCTGGAAGAGTTCGGAGACGGGAGGCGCAGGCGCCGCGGTCGCCCGGCTCACGGGAGTCGTCGTCAGCCGGATCAGGCAGAAGAAGCG
>DASTDQ010000933.1:0-3093 GCA_035710305.1 Vicinamibacterales bacterium
GAGCGCGCTCTCATACGCTACAGGCTACCAGCTACCGGCTCCCGCCTGCCGGCCAGTTCAATGTGTTCCGCCACGCGCAATGCCTGCGCCGCGATCGTCAGCCCCGGGTTCACGGCCGCGGACGAGGGAAAGAACGAGGCGTCAACGACGAACAGGTTCCGTACGTCGTGCGTCCGGCAGTACGGGTCGAGCACCGATGTACGCGGATCGTCACCGAAACAGAGCGTACCGCACTGGTGCGTCGTGTTCCGGTTCTCGTGCGAGTGTTTCATCACGATCCAATACCCGAGACGCTTGAGGATCCTCGTCAACTCCTTCACGAGTTGCCTGTGCGCCGTGACATTGTTGGGTCGGTACTCGAGCTTGATGCGGCCGTCCGACGTCACCGTCACGCGGTTTTCGTCCCGCGGGAGATCCTCGGTCATCGCGAGCCAGTCCACGCCCCTGGCGACCCACGCATCGTAGGCCCACAGCGGAATCTGCGGCGCGACCGTCTGCGCCATGACCCCGTGCGTACGGCCCTGCGACTGGATCTGCCCGAGCGGATACGGCGCGTCCACGCCCCGCAGATAGTAATCGTTGATGGCGACCGTCTTCTGAAACACGATCGAGTTGCGGCGGAACGGATGGAAACCCTGCATCATGGTGGCCAGATGCGCCATGTAGCGCCGCCCCACCAGACCCGAGGAGTTCGCGAGCCCGGCCGGGTGCGCCGGGCTGGATGACCGCAGCAACAGCGCCGCCGAGTTCACGGCGCCGCACGACACCACGAACAGCGAGGCCTCCGCTTGAATGGTTTCGCCGGCCCGTTCCACCTCGACCGCTTCGACCCTCTTCCCTGACGGGTCGGTCAGCAGCCGGCGCGCGATGGTCTGGGTCCAGAGTGTAACGTTGGGAAACGTCGTCGCCGGTCGGACGCACAGCACGTCCGCGTCGCTCTTGGCGTTCACCCGGCAGGGAAACGAGTTGCACGTGTTGCAGCGCACGCAGCCGCCGGGCTCACCGGGCCTGATGAGACCAAGAGGCAGCGGCGACGGATGCAGCCCCTGTCCGCGCAGGCGCTCGACGATCTCCTCCATCGCCGGCTCGTGCGCGATCGGGCCAAACGGGTAGGGCGCGCGCCTGGGCGGCTCGGTCGGGTCATCGCCGGATCCGCCGTGCACCTGATACAGTCGCTCGGCCCGCTCGTAGTACGGCTCCAGCGTCTCGTACTGAATAGGCCAGGCCGGCGACACGCCATCGACGTGCTCGACCGCCTGGAAGTCCTCGCGCCGCAGCCGATAGAGCACGCTTCCCCAGAACTTCGTGTTTCCCCCGACGCAGTAGTGCGTGTACGGCAGGAACGCACGGCCCTGGTCGTCGAGCCATTCTTCTCTCGTCCGGTAGCGAAGGTCTTTCCACACGGCGGCCGGGTCCCAGTTTTCCTCTTCCTGCGGGACGAACGTGCCGCGCTCGATGATGAGCATCCGCGCGCCGCTGCCGGCGAGCGCCTGCGCGACCGTCCCGCCGCCGGCGCCGGTGCCGATGATGATGATGTCGTAGCGATCCCTGGGCATCGTGGAGCGGCCTATCGTGAGGCAGCCAGCGCTCCGTGTGCGAGGCTCTCGTAGATCCGATCCATGAGTCGCTGGTCGTCCATCGCGCGTTCGAGGCTCATCTGCGGCGGCCGCTGCTGGCGCATGGCGCTCACGAAGTCACGATACATCGCCCGATAGCCGCGGATGTCGCGAAAGCCGGGCAGCAGGAGCCGCGGGAGCCCACGGCCCCGCACGAAAACGAACAGCCCGTTGGATTCGAACGTGATGATGCCGTCGCGGCCCGACAACGCCGAGAGCCGAAGCCCTCGCAGCAGCGACGGAACCTCGCGAGAGTAGTACAACGAGCCCACGGCGCCGTTGTCGTAAGCGAAAGCCACCATCATGCTCTTGGCGCGCGCGTCGGCGCCGCCCGGAGAAGGCGTGGGGCGGAAGCCCTCGATGCGAACGATGCGCGGCCCGAGGCTCGCCGCCAGGTGCAGCCAGTGAATGCCCTCTTCGAAGAAGGCGTCGCCACCGGCCATCGCTTCGTCGTTTCGCCAGTCGCCTGCCTGCTTGAACTTCTTCACCAGCGTCGTGAAATGAGCGAACAGCATCTCGCCAATCGCGCCTTCCCGCAGCAGCGCTCGCAGACAGACGGCCAGCGGCTTGTAGTGATCGTTTTCGCCCACCAGCACGATTCGCTGAGCCCGCGACTTGGCCTCGAGGACCCTCTGGTAGTCGGCCATCCGCGGATACGCCGGCTTCTCCACCAGCACGTGCTTGTCCGCCGAGAGCGCCTGGAGCGTCAAGTCCAGGTGAAATCGCGGCGGGACGGCGATGACGACGGCGTCCACCTTCGTGTCCGCCATCGCCTGTGCGTAGCCCGCGTAGCTTTTCAGGCCGCCATAGCGCCGGCGGAACGCCTCCGCCTTCTCCCCGTCGCGGCTGGCGTAGCTGCACACGACGTCGGAACGAAGGGCGCGAAGATGGCGGCTGTGGACACCGGTGATGAAGCCGCAGCCGAGGAATGCGATGTGAACCGGTGCCGGTGTCAGCGGCATCCGACGCGCAGACCGGTCATGGCGCCTCGTTGTAGGCCGCCCGGATTGCGCCCGCCATCCGGTTGCGATCGTAGCGGCTCTGCAGCTCGTCCTGCACCAGCTTCACCGTCTCGTCGAGGCTCCGCCCCTGCTTCTTGAGCTCACCCGCGCGCGCCTGCACGGTGGTCAGGAACGTCTTCGCGTTCGCGATCATCGTCGCATCGCCCATCGGGCCGTGGCTCGGGACGACGCGGCGCGGCTTCAGCTTCTCGAAGCGATCCATGCTTGCAAGCCATGTGGAGAGGCGTGAGGCGCCGCCGACGCCGGGCACCGTGCTCATGACGACGTCGCCCGATGCGAGAACGCCGTCCGACTCGACGAAGAACGCCGTGTCTCCGCGGGTGTGGTTCGTGCCCATCGCCATCAGGCGCACGCGCACGCCGCCCAGGTCCACGACGTGCTCCTTGTCGAACAGGATGTCGGCCTTCCGGAAGTCGGCGCCCTCGAGCAGTTCCGCGATCGCCGGCGAGAAGCTC
>DASTDQ010000934.1:0-7500 GCA_035710305.1 Vicinamibacterales bacterium
GGCGGCCCGTCGCCGCGCCGCAGGTCACAGCGGTCAAACGCTCGGCGGCCCAGATGGCCGATGCCGCGTTGGAGACGAAGAACGGCGAGGGTCCTCCGCCCGTGCGCCGACCGCTCATGTCGTGCTCGCCGATGCTGCCGAGACCGGCGCTGCTGAAGAAACTGCCGATCTCGTTCATGGTCGCGCGGGACTCGGCCGACCCGTACCACCGTCTGTCCACGGCCACGCGCCACGCGAGGCGGGCGGCATCGTAGCTCCACCATGCGTGGTTATCGCGCTGCCCGGGCACTTTCTGAGGCTCGCCGTCGTAGCGCGTCCAGTTCGGCACGAGCTTGGAGCAGTTGCCCGGCCTGTCCTGGGCCAGGTTCACGAGCGCGTAGTTGCGCGCGTTCACCGCTTGCCATTCGGCCTGACGGTTGGTGAACTTGCCGAAGACGGTGAGGTAGCCGGGCGAGAAGTACGAGAGATTGACAATGCCTCGTGGGTAGTCGGTGAGGGTCCAGGCGTCGCCGGGAAGCAGCTCGTTGCCCGGGTTGTCGGGCAGACCCACCGGATGGCCGCCGCCGGCCTTGTCGATCTCGTACTGGTAGATGGCGTCGATCATGGCGGCGGCACGCGCGCAGTAGTCGATCCCGCGCGGACTGGCGGGCCACGATCCTCGCCGCACCTTGACGCAGGCGTTCAGCAAGCCGAGGGCGATGTCCTCATCTGCATCGGTGGCCGCGCCCGGGCCGATGCGCTGGCCCGGATTGCCGATGTGCCAGTCCATCAGCCCGTGCGCATTCAGGTGGTCGGCCGTGAACAGCCACAGGCCGTCCAGCGTCGCCTGGTCGTCGAAGATGGACGCGAAGAGGATGCCGTAGCCCTGGCCCTCGGATACCGTGGAGGAGGCGTCGATCCCGCCCATGACGCGCAGGCGGCCCTCACCGCCCGCGTTCGTGCTCGTAATCTGCGCAGACTTCCACTCCTGCCACGCCTGGGCGATGGCGTTGGCGTCGAACGTGATATTGGTTGTCTGGTTGTACGGCCACAGGAAGGGATCCGCGGGATTGGCAGATGCGCGCCCTCCGGCGGCGAGCGTCAAGGCGAGCGCCACGGACACCGGCAACAGCACATGCAGCCGGACCGGCAGGACTTCACGAGCCCGGATGACTCGTGAAATCCTGTTCGGCACGGTGTTCCTCGCTCGATCCCGTCATCGACCGGGCGCTGGTCCCTGACCCCCGCGCACTTCGATGCTGGTGGCGATGTTGTTCGCTCCTTCTTTCTTGTACTGCACCGTCACCTGGGAACCCGTCATCGTCGCCAGGCCGGCGACTCCCTTCTGGGCCCCGGAGACCTTGGTCGAATCGTCGTAGCGGAATTTCATCTCGGCCGCCGCGGTCTTGATGGCGAAGGTGCTGGCTTTCGCATCGACTTCCAGCAACTCCCCCTGGGCCGTCGCCACGGCTGCCTGGCCTGGTGCCTGCTGAGCCGGAGCGGCGGGCGCCTGAGCCGCCGGAGACTGACCCTGCGGAGCCGGAGAAGCCGCCTGGCCGTACGCGGTGAACGCGAACGCGAGCGCGACCAGAGCGACCAATGTTCGTAGACTCAGTTGCATAAAGGAACCTCCCGCGCAGACACTTGGCAACCGCCGTACCATTCCCTCACGCGCCGGAATGTGCGTCCTTCGTTCGAGTGAACGAGAAACGTGCGGCTGAGATCGGTGCGAGTCAGGGAGTAGTCCTTACGCAGCCATGTAGTTCGTGCCTCCTGCGATCTCAGCAGCGAACTCATCCACGCGGCGGCTGAAGCCGCCGCGCTACGGTGCCGGCACAACGCGCATGTCATCTGCTCAGTCCCCGGCGCCGTGCTATCTTTTAGTCATGCGTCGCCGCTCCCGCGGCGCATCCTGCCGGGCACTCCACAAATCAGCGGCGCGGCGATTTGGATCGTGTCGATGGAGCGAGCGGAATTCGTGTGGCTGGCAGCGTCTACCGGGAGACCTGTGTTTCGCCGGGGCGAACCATGGGAGGGGCCGGGTGACACATGCAGCCTCGACGAGACGCGCGTTCCCTTTCTCTAACAGAGCCCTCGTCCACCGTAGCGCGCAGCGCGAAGGTGGAGAAGCGGTTCGGCCGTCTCGTGTGGGTGCTGTTGCTGCTCATTCCTCGCTACGCGATCGCGGCTGATCCGCCCGCTGGCACGGCGACCGCGCCGACACCGCGTCGGGACGTGAACTTCATTCAAAGTCTGGTCGATGATCTCCGCGGCCGACTCACCCTGCCTCAACACGTGCGTGTCTCGATCGTGCCAACCAACCCGCTCAAGGTGTCGGTGCAGTCGGTGGACGAACTCGGCGGCGAGTTTCTGCTGTCGTTCGAGGAGAGCTTTCTGTCGGAGTTGACCGACGACGAATTGAAGGCCGCTATCGCGCACGAGCTCGGTCACGTCTGGATCTTCACGCATCATCCCTATCTGCAGACCGAAGCGCTCGCCAACCAGATCGCCGCGCGCGTCGTGACGCGCGACAGCCTCGTGCAGGTGTACGAGAAGGTGTGGAAGCTGCACGGCACCAAGAACGATCTCGCGCGTCTCGTCAGCGATTGACGCGCGCCCGCGGGCATCGCCCCAAAGACGACCAGAAGAGCTGGTGACCTGTCCAGCTCGTCACGAGCCGACTGAGTAATTCTGTCAGCCTCGGCACGCCCCTCCTCTCCGGTTCAGGTCACCTCGCATTCGCCGGTTGCAGTTGGAACGCAACGAGTTACCCAAATCGCCAACTCGACCTGGTCTTGCGAGCATCGATATTGCTAAATGGCGTCCCCGTGGAACGATGCTGACGGACGACCCCCGCTCGCGGCACGTGGACGTTGGTGAGCTCATCCTGGATCGCGGCGTCGCCGCGCCAGTGTCACGCCCGCGGCGCACGCAGGCGCGCGGGCGCCATCCGTCGCGGAGATCGTTCGGACGCCGTCTCCTGTCTGCGATACGCACGCTGCTCGCCCTGGCCAGCACGTGCGCGCTCGGCGTGCTGCTCGTGGCTCCTCTGGGGTGGAAGGAACAGGCGATTGCGGGCGGCGCGCTGATCGCCGCCGCGATTCTGCTCTCGGGCCTCTCGCGCTCTCGCACCGTCACGCTCGCGCTGATGGCGGTCTCGATCTTCAGCACGCTTCGGTACGCGTACTGGCGCACGGGCGAGACCTGGAACGGCATCACGAGCGCGGGCCACCTGTATCAGTGGGACACGGTGTTCGTGCTGCTCCTGCTGGCCGCCGAGTTCTACGCGTTTGCGACGCTGGCGCTCGGGTATTTCCAGACGCTGCACCCGCTGCGGCGGCCGCCCGTGCCGCTCCGGGGCGATCCGCCCGCCTGGCCGACCGTCGACGTCTTCATTCCGACCTACAACGAGCCGCTCGACGTCGTACGGGCGACCGTTCTCGGCGCGCTCGAGCTCGACTACCCGGCCGACAAGATCAACATCTTCGTCCTCGACGACGGCCGGCGCAGGGAGTTCAAGGACTGGACCGCCCACGTCGGTGTCGGGTACATCACGCGTGGGGACAACGCCCACGCCAAGGCAGGCAACATCAACCACGCGCTCACACACACGCGCGGCGAGCTGGTGGCCATCTTCGATTGCGATCACGTGCCGACGCGGTCGTTCCTGCAGACCACGCTCGGCTGGTTCGCGCGCGACGAGATGCTCGGGCTGGTCCAGACGCCGCATCACTTTTATTCCCCAGATCCGTTCGAGCGCAATCTCGCCCAGTTCCGCAAGGTCCCCAACGAGGGCGCGCTGTTCCACCGCCTCGTGCAGGACGGCAACGACCTCTGGAACGCGAGCTTCTTCTGCGGCTCGTGCGCGGTGATCAGGCGCGTGGCGCTCGAAGAGATCGGCGGCATCGCCGTGGAAACGGTGACCGAGGACGCCCACACCGCCTTGCGGATGCAGCGCCGCGGCTGGAACACCGCCTACATCAACATTCCGCAGGCCGCCGGTCTGGCCACCGAGAGCCTGTCGGCGCACATCGGTCAACGCATCCGCTGGGCGCGAGGCATGGTGCAGATTCTGCGCATCGAGAACCCGCTCCTGGCGAGCGGACTCTCGTTCACGCAGCGTCTCTGCTACTTCAACGCGACGACCCACTATCTCTTTGCGGTGCCGCGCCTCGTCTTCCTCACCATTCCGCTGACCTATCTGCTGTTCGGGATGGTGAACATCTACGGCTATTCGCTGGCGGTCTTCGCCTACGCGCTGCCGCACATCGTCCTGTCGCAGCTGGCCAACGCCCGCGTCCAGAAGGGTTACCGATCGTCCCTGTGGAACGAGGTCTACGAAGCCGTGCTGGCGCCGTACATCCTGCTACCCACGCTGCTGGCGCTCATCAATCCACGTCTCGGCAAATTCAACGTGACGGCCAAGGGCGGCGTCATCGAGCGGTCGTACTTCGACCATCGCGTGGCGCTGCCGTTCCTGCTGCTGCTCGGCCTCAACATCGCCGGCCTCGTCATGGCCTACCAGCGCTACGTCACCGATCCCGCGCACCACGACACGGTGATCATGAACGCCGTCTGGACGGTCTACAACATCGTGATCCTCTCGGTGGCCGCCTCCGTCGCACGCGAACGCCGGCAGCGCCGCACTGACGTCCGCGTGGACGTGCGGCTGCCGTTGACGCTGGTGACCCCGGAAGGCGAGCACGTGGCCGGCGTGTCGGCGCAGTTGTCGCGCGGAGGCGCCGCGGCATGCTTCGGCAGAAGGGTGAGGCTCTCACGGCACGCGCCGGTGACTGTCGTGCTGCACGCACGCGGAGCCCACTGCGAGATCGCGGCGCGCGTGGTGTCGTGGAGGCGCGGACGGCAGGTGGTGCACCTGCTGTTCGAGCAGCTGAACACGGCACAAGAGCGCTTCGTCGTCAACGCGATCTACTCGCGCCCGGCGGCCTGGGTCGAGTCGGACGCGCCCGGACGAACCGATTCCCCGTTGAAAAGCATTGGCCGCATCCTCTGGCTGTCGCTGCGCGGCATCGTGGTGGTGCTTTTCGGCCTGCTGACGCCGCCGCGCCGCGGCAGTGACACACACTCGACGAAGAACCGCCGCCGCGCCGCGGCTGCCGCCGCGTCCATGCTGGCGATCGCCGTGGCGTCGGCCGGGCCCGCCCGGGCAGCCCAGCGCCCGGACGAGGCGGCGGCCGTCACGCCCTCCATGTTCCGAGACGCCTACGAGCTCGGCGAGATCGCCGGGCAGCGGGCCACCGCGCTTCAGGGGCCGGGAGCCTCGCTCAACTTCTACTTTGGCGTTCCGGTCACGAAGATCATCAGCGAGGCGTCGCTCGTTCTCCGCTACGCGGCGCCGCTCCTCGAACCCGGCGACGGCCGGCTCGAGCTGCTCCTGAACGGCTCGCGCATCGGCTCCGTCGCGCTCACGCCTGGAACAGGCGTCGAGGTGGACGTCCCCTTGCCGACGGATCTGCTGACGACCGACAACACGCTCTCGCTCAGGCTGGAAGGCCAATGCGTCGCGTGCGCGAAGGCATCGGCGCCATGGATCACCATCGACCCTGCCAGCCGGCTCCGGATCGGCGGCACGAGGCTGCCGCTGGCAAACGATCTGTCGCTGCTCCCGCTCCCGTTCTTCGACCCCTCGTCGCGCCGCGCCTGGCGTCTGCCCGTGGTCTTCTCCGCGCCGCTAGAACTCGACGAGATCAGGGCCGCGGCCGTCGTGGCGTCGTGGTTCGGCGTCGCCTCCGACGTCCGGGGCGTCAGGTTCCCGGTGACGATTGACGCGCTGCCGGAGGGTCACGCCCTGGTGATCGCCCGCCGCGGCTCCGCGCTCGCGTCGATGCTGTCGTTGCCGCCGACGCCCGCGACGCTCGTCGCGATCCGCGAGAACCCGCGGGATCCCTACGGCAAGCTGCTGATCGTCGTCGGCGACCGGCCTGCGGAGCTGCTCGAGGCCGCGCTGGCGCTGGTCACGCTCGACCTCTCACGCCTGCAGGCGGATGTGCTGCCCGGACAGGACGTACGCGTGCCAGGCAGAGGAGCGTACGCGGCGCCACGCTGGCTGGAGAACGCCCGATCGGCGCCCATCGGCCTCTACACCACCGCCGATCGCCTGAAGCTGGTCGGGTCCGGCTCGATCGACGTGTTCTTCCGTCTGCCGCCGGACTTGTTTCTGCCCATCCGCCAGTCGATTCCGCTCGTCCTCCGGTTCGCCTACGCGGGCGTGCCCGAGGGCGCCAACGCCGCCCTGCACGTGCGGCTGAACGCCGAGGACGTGGACACCATTCGACTCGAGCCTTCGCTCGGGCCCGTACAGCGGGAGGAGATCGTCCGCCTGCCAACGGGCCGGCTGCGGCCCTATGCGAACGCGCTGACGGTGGACATCGATTTCGGGCGTGACGGCGCCCCGTCAGGAGTGACCCAGTACGCCGCGATCGATCGCGAGTCGGCCCTCGACCTCCGCGGCATTCCTCACTGGGTGGCGCTTCCCAAGCTCGAGCTCTTCGTGGACGCCGGCTATCCGTTCACCGCGTGGCCCGATCTGTCCCGCACCGCGATCGTGCTCTCGAACGCCCCCACGCCCATCGAGTACGAGGTCCTGCTGAACATGGTGGCGTTCTTCAGCGCGCAAACCGGATCGCCGGCAACTGCGATCTCGATTGCCAACGCCGCTGAAGTCGAATCCGTGCGCGACAAGGACCTCGTGCTGCTGGGTGCGCCATCGACGCAACCGTGGCTGGGGGAGTGGGTGCGCCAGATGCCTCTCGGGTTGTCGATCGACGGGCCGCTGTTGCACGACGACGGGCCCCTGCTCGACCGCGTCCGCCGACCCGGTTTCTGGCTGCGCCCTCAGTGGCCGTTTCGCAATGAAGGCCGCAGCAGGCTGTCGAGGCTGATCGGACGAGGGGAGCCGCTCGACGTCGTCCTCGAACAGTTCGTGTCGCCGTTTCGCCCGGATCGATCGGTCGTGGCGATCGTGCACGGCGAGCGCGGCGGCGAGATGGTCGCGTCGCTCTTCGCGGGGATCCGGAGCGGGCCCATCTACGGCGGCCTCGCCGTCGCCCATGACGGGCGATTCGAGGCCTTTCCGCTGGGTATCCAGCCGTATCACGCGGGCGAGGTCGATCCGTATCAGCGCGCCCAGGTGTTTCTCGTCGAGTACTACCTGTTCATTCCGCCGTTCGTTCTGCTGGTCGCTCTGCTGATCGGCAGCGGGGTGCGCGACGCAACCGAACGCGTCAGCGCACGCCGGCTGATGCCGGGGCGAACCTGGGAAGGCTGGTCCACATGACTCGATGCGCACGCGGTCTCGGAGTGGTTCTGCTCGCGTTCCTCGTACCGGCACTGGCCGCGCAGACGAGGGATGGGGTCGATGTGCTGCTCGGCAAGGCGCGGTCGCTCGAGGCGCGGGGGCGGATGGACCTCGCCGCACAGAACTGGAGCCAGGTCCTTCTCGTCGATCCCGACCAGCGAGAGGCGCTTGCGGGCCTCGCGCGCCACGCGAAACAGAGCGGA
>DASTDQ010000935.1:0-5106 GCA_035710305.1 Vicinamibacterales bacterium
CATCATCATCACCACGGCCATACGGGCCGCCCGGCGGGAGTGCGCGCGCAGCAGGACTGAGACCCCAAACTGACCCGATCGCAGTAGCGCAGACCCCGCCGGACGACCTGGCGGGGTTTTGTTTTGTACGGAAAGAAACGATGGATTTTTCAAAACTCAACGGGCTGATCCCTGCGGTGGTGCAGGACCACGTGAGCGGCGACGTGCTCATGGTGGGCTTCATGAATCAGGAGGCCTGGGACGTCACTCGGCGGACCGGGTATGTGACGTTCTTCAGCCGGACCCGGAACACCTTGTGGACCAAGGGTGAAACGTCCGGCAACCGCCTTGCCGTCCGCGATGTGCTGCTCGACTGCGACGAGGACACGCTGCTCGTCAAGGCCGAGCGCCTCGGCGACGGGAACGTGTGCCACACCGGTGAGCGCACCTGCTTCTTTCAACGCGTCGGAGGGGTGACAGTCCCATGAAGCTCAAGCTCGGCATTCCCAAGGGCTCGCTGCAGGACGCCACGATCCAGCTGTTCGCGCGCGCCGGCTTCACCATCTACGTGAACACGCGGTCCTACTTCCCGTCGATCGACGATCCGGAGATCGAATGCATGCTGATCCGCGCGCAGGAGATGGCGCGCTACGTGTGCGACGGCGTGCTCGACGCCGGCCTCACCGGGCAGGATTGGATCGCCGAGCACAAGCTCGGGGGCGCCGGCAAGCACTCGCTCACTCCTGTCGCCGATCTCGTGTACGCCAAACAAAGCTTCGGGAAAGTACGGTGGGTCCTGGCTGCGCCCGAGGATTCGCGCTTCAAAGCGCCGACCGACCTCGCCGACGCCACGATCGCCACCGAGCTCGTTCGCGTCACGAAAGCGTACTTCGACGCCCTGCAGGTGCCCGTGAATGTCGAGTTCTCGTGGGGCGCCACCGAGGTCAAGCCTCCCGTTCTCGCCGACGCCATCGTCGAGGCCACGGAAACCGGATCGACGCTGCGGGCCAACCGTCTCCGCATCATCGACACGGTGATGGAATCCAACACGCAGCTCATCGCCAACGATGCCGCGCTCGGCGACTCGTGGAAGCGCACGAAGATCGAGAACATCGCGCTGCTGCTCCGGGCGGCGATCGAGGCGCAAGGGCGCGTCGGCCTGATGCTGAACGTGCGGCGCGCGGATCTGGAGCGGGTGCTGGCGCTCCTTCCCGCCCTGCAGCGGCCCACGATCTCGTCGCTGAGCGACAACGAGTGGGTCGCGGTGAACACCATCATCGAGGAACGGACCGTGCGCGACCTGATTCCACGATTGAAGACCGCGGGAGGCCAGGGGATCGTGGAGTATCCCCTGAACAAAATAGTCGTGTAGAGCGCGGGCTTCAGCCCGCGCATCGAGGGACCGCCAGTTGAGAATCGTCGAGTCAACCGATCGGCGCGCCGTGGAGGCGCTCCTGTCCCCGGGCCGCGTGCGAGACGCGTCTACGGATCGCCGCGTGGCGTCCATCGTGGACGACGTGCGCCGGAACGGCGACAAGGCTCTGCTGCGGTACGCGCGCACCTTGGATCGGCTGAACGAGGGCGTGGAGGTCTCGCTCCGCGAGATGCGGGCGGGCGCCGCCAAGGTGCCTCGATCGGTACGAGCCGCTCTCCGTACGGCAGCGCGGAACATCCGGGCCGTCGCCAGGAAGCAGGTCCCTCGTCCGTGGCGGATTCGCGTCACGGGCGGGGTCAGCGTCGAACAGCGGGTCGTGCCGCTCGATCGCGTCGGCTGCTACGTGCCGGGCGGCCGCTACCCGCTGCCCTCGTCGCTGTTGATGACGGCCATCCCCGCGAAGGCAGCGGGCGTGCGCGACGTGATCGCCGTCTGCCCGCGCCCCGAACCGGTCGTGATGGCCGCCGCGCTCGAAGCGGGCGTCTCGCGCCTGTTCAGACTCGGCGGCGCGCACGCGATCGCCGCTCTCGCATACGGCACGGACTCGGTTCCCCGCGTGGACAAGATCGTGGGACCGGGCAACCGCTGGGTCGCCTCGGCCAAGGCGCTCGTCGCAGCCGACTGCGGCATCGACTTCTACGCGGGGCCGACCGAGATCCTGGTTGTCGCCTCGCGGGGACCCTCCGCCTGGATCGCCGCGGACCTCGTGGCGCAGGCGGAACACGACCCTGACGCGCGCGCGGTACTCATCACGTCGAACCGGCGGCTTGCCGCTGCGGTCGCAGCGGACGTCGCCGCGCGAGTGCCGGCCGGCGGCCCGGCCCGTCAATCACTCCGCGCTCACGGCGGCATCATCGTCACGCGATCGATGAAGGAAGCGATCGCGCTTGCCAACGCCGCCGCTCCCGAGCATCTCGTCGTGGATGACGAGACGCTGGCAAAGCAAGTGAGGAGCGCGGGGTCGTTGTTCGTGGGCGGCTGGTCGGCCCAGGTGGCCGGCGACTACGCGATCGGCTCGAACCACGTGCTCCCGACCGCCGGCGCCGCGCGCGTGCGCGGGGGCCTGTCGGCCGCCGACTTCGTGCGGCAAATTACGGTGCAGCGGGTGACCCGGTCGGGGCTGTCCCGGATCGGTCCCAGCGTGATCGCGCTGGCGCGGGCCGAAGGGCTCGAGGCGCACGCCGCCTCGATCGTCGCGCGCCTCGGGGGTGGCAGGTAATGCGGGTGCAAGGCTACCCGGATCCCGGCGCGGGGCTGCGGCTGCACCTCAACGAGAACACCGGCGGATGCTCGCCGCGCGTGCTCGAAGCCATCCAGCGCCTGAAGACGACGGACGTGTCCACGTATCCGTCGTATCCGCAGCTCGTGCGGGCGTGCGCGAGGCACTTCGACGTGGACCCGGAGTGGGTGCTGCTCACCAACGGCCTGGACGAGGGCATTTTGATGGCCGCCGTCGGACATATCTCGCGCGCGCGGATTCACGACGCCGAGACGATCATCCCGCTGCCTGCATTCGATCCGTACCCGAACTCGACGGCGGCTGCGGGCGCGACGGCGGTCGGCATCCCGCCGGGGCCGGATTTCGCGTTCCCGACCGATGCCGTCATCCGCGCCATCACGCCGCGGACTCGGATGATCTTCCTCAACACGCCGAGCAATCCGACGGGCCGCCTCATCCCGATTGCGGACCTGCGGAGGATCGCCGAGGCGGCGCCGCATGCCGTCGTGCTCATCGACGAGGCGTACATCGAGTTCGGCGGCACGACGTTCCTGCCCGAGGTGGCCAGGCACCCGAACGTCCTGGTCGGCCGGACGTTCTCGAAGGCGTACGGCCTGGCCGGCATGCGGGTCGGCGTGGTCGTCGGCCAGCCGCCGGCGCTCGACCCCGTGCGGGCAGTCACCTTGCCGTTCAACATCAACGCCGTCGCCATGGCCGCCACCATGGCCGCGCTCGACGATCGGGAATTCCTCCCTCGCTACGCGGCGCAGGTCGCCGAATCGAGAGAGCGCATCTATGCTGCCTGCCGTCGTCTCGGCCTCGAGTACTGGGAAAGCGCCGCGAACTTCGTCATGGTGCGCGTCGGGAGCGGCGTCGCGGACGTGGTCAAGGCGCTCGCCGAGCGGCGGGTGCATGTCCGCGACCGATCGCACGATCCGGCGACGCCCGGGTGCATTCGCGTTACGGCCGGCCAGTTGGAGCACACCGATGCCGCCGTTGCCGCGCTGGAATCGGTGATCTCCGGAAGGAGCGCGCGATGAAGGCTCGCTCGGCGACGTTCGACCGGCGGACCACCGAAACGACGATCCGCGGCAGGCTGATGATCGACGGCCGCGGCCGCTACGAGATCCGGACCGGCATCCGGTTCTTCGATCACATGCTGGAGTTGTTCACGAGGCACGGCGGCTTCGACCTGACGCTCGACGCCGCCGGCGATCTCGACGTAGACCAGCACCACACCGTGGAGGACGTCGGCATCGTGCTCGGCGAATCGGTGCTGAAGGCGCTCGGCGATCGCAAGGGCATCAATCGCGCGGGGTACTTCGTCATGCCGATGGACGAGACGCTGGGCGTCGCGGCCGTGGACCTGAGCGGCCGCCCCCACGCGTCCGTCGACCTCAAGATGCGCGCGCGGATGGTGGGCGATCTCCAGTCGGAGCTGGTGCACGACTTCTTCGACGGGTTCGCGTCGGGCGCCCGGGCGAACGTGCACGTCAAGGTGCTCTACGGCCGGTCGAGCCACCATCACGTCGAAGCCGTCTTCAAGGCGTTCGCGAGGGCGCTGCGCGTCGCGTGCGCGCGCGATGCCAGGCTGGCGAAGATGCTGCCGAGCACGAAGGGGCTGTTGTGATTGCGCTCGTGGACTACGGGGCCGGCAACCTGACGTCGGTTCGCAAGGCGCTGACGGCGCTCGGCGCCGACTTCACCGTGCCGTCGGCGCCGGAGGAGTGCCGCCGCGCCCTGGGCATCATCGTGCCGGGCGTCGGGCACTTCGGCGCCACGGCAGCCCTCGATGCCGGGTGGCGTGACGCCATCGGCACGTCGGCGCGCTCCGGAGTACCGCTGTTCGGCATCTGCGTCGGGATGCAGTGGCTGTTCGAGGGAAGCGACGAGGCGCCGGGAGTGCCGGGGCTGGGACTCATCGCCGGGAGAATTGCGCGTCTCGACGGCGATCCGTTGAACCGCCTCAAGGTGCCGCACGTGGGATGGAACTCGCTCGAGATCCGCGGCGGGGCGCGACTGCTTCGAGGGTTGCCGAGCGGATCCCAGGTGTACTTCACGCACTCGTATGCCGCGCCGATCACGCCGGAGTGCGCGGCCTCGACCACGCACGCGAACACCTTCTCGTCGGTCGTCGAGCGCGAGAACGTCTTCGGCGTGCAATTCCACCCGGAGAAGTCGAGCGATGCCGGGCTCACGATCCTGCGCAACTTCCTCGAGGTGTGCGGCTGATGCTGACCAAGCGCATCATCGCGTGCATGGACGTGCGCGACGGGCAGGTCGTCAAGGGCGTGCAGTTCCAGGAGCTCCGTCACGCAGGCGATCCAGCCGCGCTCGCCCGGCGCTACAACGTCGAAGGGATCGACGAAGTCGTCGTGCTCGACATCACCGCCACGCTCGAAAGCCGCCAGGCCCTGGCCCGGACGATCGACGCCGTGGCGCACGAGATCTTCCTGCCGCTGACCGTCGGCGG
>DASTDQ010000936.1:0-7348 GCA_035710305.1 Vicinamibacterales bacterium
TCGACGCGCGCGTAGCTTTCTCCCTTGGGAATCCGGATCTGCGCCACCGACTTCAGCCCGGGACGCGACGAGATCGGCCCTTCCGGCAGGCCGTCGAGCACCTGGCGCACGATGCGGATGGATTCCCGGAACTCCGCCATCCGGACCAGGTAGCGGCCGTAGCAGTCGCCTTCGCTCGACACCGGCACGTTGAACGTGAAGTCCTGATACGAGGAGTACGGCGCCGATCGCCGGATGTCGAACGGCACTCCAGAGCCCCGCAGCAGCGGGCCCGAGATCCCCACATCCTCGGCCAGTTCTCGGGAGATGACGCCGACGCCCCGGGCGCGCGCGAGGAAAAACGGGTTGTCGCCCAGCAGGCTTTCGTATTCACCGATCCGCGTGTCGATCAGGTCAATCGTCTCGCGGCACTTCGCTGTCCAACCGGCGGGGAGGTCGTACCGGGTGCCCCCCACCTGGTAGAAGCCGTACAGCAGCCGCGCCCCGACGAGCGACTCGAACAGATCGAGAATCAGCTCGCGCTCGCGGATGCAGTAGAGAAAGATCGTCGCCCCGCCCCCGAGCGCCCCGCCCATGTCCATGCACCACGTGCCGAGCCAGAGCAGGTGCGAAGCGACCCTCTGCAGCTCGGCCGCGATGACCCGGAGGTACTGCGCCCGCTTCGGGACGTCGATCTTGCCGATCTCCTCGGCGGCCAAAACGTAGGCGAACTCGCTCGTCATGGCCGCCACGTAGTCGGTCTTCGACGCAATCGACGGGTACTGGGCGTAGGTGAGCGTTTCCGACAGCTTCTCGTGGCAGCGATGCAGGTAACCGATGACGGCGTCGACGCCGACGACCGTTTCCCCCTCGAGCGTCAGGATCGCGCGGAACACGCCGTGGGCCGACGGGTGCTGCGGCCCCATGTTCATCGTGAGGCGCTCGCCTCCCGAGTAGTCCACCTCGACGCGCGACAGGGCGGGTGAGGCGCTCATCTGTACGGCGGGTGCGGCGTGTCCACCGCGTAGGACTTCAGGAGGGGATGGCCTACCCAGTCGTCGGCCAGCAGGATGCGGCGGAGGTCGGGATGTCCTTCGAAGCGAATGCCGAACATGTCGTAGCACTCGCGTTCCATCCAGCCCGCGCCGCGGTACACGGGCACGAGCGACGGGCACGACGACACGCCGGCGCCGAGCCGCGTTTTCATCACGACCGGGAGCCCGTCATCCAGGTTGTCGACCTTGGCCACCACCTCGAGCCCCTGTTCCTTCCAGTCCACGGCGGTGGAGAAGGCGAAGAAGCGGCAGCCGAGCGTTTCCTTGGCGAAGCGCGCGAAGGCGACCCACTGATCCACCGCGATCGTAACGACAAGCGACGCGCCTGCCTGTACCTGGGCGCCGCTGAACTGTCCGGCGATGGCCGCGGCCGCCTGCTCGCGTGTCACGGCGTCAGTCGACCTTCGGGTTCGGTTCGGCGCGTCGTCCCGTGCGCCGGAAGTGGGCGATCTGATCCTGGAGCAGCAGCAGGCCGTTCAGCAGCGACTCAGGCGGCGGCGGACAGCCGGGCACATACACGTCCACCGGAATCACCCTGTCCACCCCTTTGACGACGTGGTAGCCGTGGCGGAACGGGCCGCCCGAATTGGCGCAGGAGCCCATCGAGACCGCCCACTTCGGGTCGGGCATCTGGTCATAGATCCGCTCGAGCATCGGCGCCATCTTGATGGTCACCGTGCCCGACACCACCATGAGATCCGAATGGCGGGGCGATGCCCAGGGCACCATGCCGAGCCGCTCGACGTCGAACCGCGAAGCGAAGGTCGCCATCATCTCGATGGCGCAGCACGCCAGCCCGAAGGTCACCGGCCAGACCGACGACTTTCGCGCCCAGTTGAAGAAGGCATCGGCGACCGTCGTCACCACGAAGCCGCCGGGGAAGCTGTGGATGCCTTCGGTGACCGATTCGAAGAGCGCGGAGTGTTTGTCGCCCTCCGGCCGCTGACACCGGAGCCGCTCCCACTCCTGAAGGTCCTTGATGTCGCGCCAGATCGGCGCGGGGATGACGGGGACGGGCGCCTTTATTTCCACTCGAGGATGCCCTCCCGGTACGCGTAGATCCATCCCAGAAGGAGGATCGACAGGAACATGAGCATCGCAAGAATACCCCAGGCTCCCAGTCCGCGAATGGCCAGCGCCCAGGGAAACAGAAAGACGGCCAGCGCGTCGAACACGATGAAGACGAGGGCGACCAGGTAGAAGCCGACCGGAAACTGCACCCAGGCCTGTCCAATCGGCTCGGCGCCGCACTCGTAGCTCTGAAGCTTGGCGGCAAAGGGACGTCCCGGGCTGAGGACGCGGGCCGCCCCGAGCGAGACGACCGCGAACGCCACGATGATGCCGAGATAGATGACGACGGGCAGATAGTCGGTCAATGCCGAATCCCGCCCCGTAGTCTACCTGAAGCTCTCCATGATCTCGTCGAGCGCCGCCTTGCCCGGCCGCGTCCGCGATTCATCCAGGTGCGCCAGCGGCTCGTCAACCAGCCCGAGCAGGTCGATGAAGTCCGGCTTGTCGGGCTCCACGTAGAGAATCCCGGTCGCGAACTCGTTCCGCATCGACGTCTCGTGCAGCAGGCGCAACGCGCGCAGCTTGTCGGTGGGATTGTAGTCCTCCGTCATCTTGCTGAGCACGAGCTTGGAGCCGTCGTGCAACGTCACGGTGGTTGTCGTGCCGGGATCGTAGTCGACGGAGATCTCCTCGAAGAACGGCACGAAGCTGACGTCGGCGAGCGGCTCCTCGTGATCCTTGGCGTAGGAGTAGCTCTTGGTCGAGCCGTCGTGATCGTTGAAGGTGACGCAGGGCGACAGCACGTCGATCATGGCGGTCCCGCGGTGGCTGAGCGCCGCCTTCAGGATGGCCTTCAGCTGCTTCGGATCGCCGGAGAACGAGCGGGCCACGAACGACGCCCCCAGCTCGATGGCCAGCAGGCAGGTGTCGATCGGCGGCAGGTCGTTGATGACGCCGGTCTTCAGCTTCGATCCCAGGTCGGCGGTGGGCGAGAACTGCCCCTTGGTGAGCCCGTAGCAGCCGTTGTCCTCGATGATGTAGACCATCGGCAGGTTGCGGCGCATCAGATGCACGAACTGCCCGATGCCGATGGCCCCCGTGTCGCCGTCGCCGCTGACGCCGATGGCGATCATCTTCCGGTTGGCGACGACGGCGCCCGTCGCGACAGACGGCATGCGGCCATGGACGGAGTTGAAGCCGTGCGACTGGCTCAGGAAATACGCGGGGCTCTTGCTCGAGCAGCCGATGCCCGAGAGCTTGAGAACCTGGGTCGGGTCGACGCCGAGCTCGTAGAACGCGTCGATGATGCGCTCGGTGATCGCGTTATGGCCGCAGCCGGCGCAGAGCGTCGTCTTGCTGCCGCGATAGGCCGTCGGCTCGAGCCCGATCCGATTGATCTTCTTCCCTGGTGCCGGTGTCGGCTGTGCTGGTGTCGACATTCTGTATCCCCTGCCCCCTGCCCCCTGATCCTCAGTCCGCTCCGACCGTCCCGAGTCCCGAGCCCGGCGTTTCGAGCCCCTCTTTGCCTTCCTGCGTCAACAAGTCCGTCGTCACCGACCGGCCGTCGATCGGCAGGCCCGCGTAGTGCCGGATGCTCCGCAGCTTGATCACGCGCGCGGGCGTGAGGTCGATCCTGAGCAGCGACATCATCTGCGCGTCGCGGTTCTGCTCGACGACGTAGACGCGATCGCACCGGTCGATGAAGTCGTCGAGCTCCTTGCTGAACGGGTAGGCGCGCAGGCGCAGATACGACGTCGTGACGCCATACTCGCCCTTCATCTGGTCGCGCGCTTCAACCACCGCCCAGTGCGACGTGCCGTACGCGATGATGCCGATGCCCCCCTCCTCGACCAGCTCCACTTCGGGCCTGGGCATGATCGTCTTGGCCGTCTGGAACTTCCGCGACAGCCGATCGAGATTCCTCATGTAGTCGTCGGCCCGCTCGCTGTAGAGCGCCTGCTCGTTGTGACCCGACCCGCGCGCGAAGTACGGCGGCAGCCCGTCACCGGGAACGGTGCGATACGGAATGCCGTCGCCGTCCACGTCCTTGTAGCGGCCGAACTGTCCGATGCGGGCCAGGGCCGCCTTGTCCAGCCGCTTGCCGCGATTGAACGGCCTGGTCGGGTACTCGAACGGCTCGGCCATCCACGTGTTCATGCCGAGGTCGAGATCGGACATCACGAAGATCGGCTGCTGGAGCTGCTCGGCCAGGTCGAACGCCTCCATCGCCATCGTGTAGCACTCGGCGACCGAGGCGGGAAGCAGCAGCGGATGGTTCGTGTCGCCGTGCGACAGCACGGCGGTGGAGAGGATGTCCTGCTGTCCGGTGCGTGTCGGCAATCCGGTGGACGGCCCGGCTCGCTGGATGTCGAAGATCACGGCCGGCACCTCGGCGTAGTAGCCAAGGCCGGCGAACTCGGCCATCAGCGACACGCCGGGCCCCGCCGTGGAGGTCATTGCCCGCGCGCCCGTCCATCCGGCGCCGATCACCATCCCGAGGGCCGCCAGTTCGTCCTCGGCCTGCACGACGGCATAGGTCGTCTTGCCGGTGTCGGGGTCCCGCCGGTACTTCTTCAGGTAGTCGATGAGCGCCTCGGGAAGCGACGAGGACGGCGTGATGGGATACCACGCGACGAAGGTGACCCCGGCCATCATGCAGCCGATGGCCGCGGCGGCGTTCCCCTCGATCAGGATCATCCCCGTCGTCTTGTTCATCGGCTCGATGACGAACGGGTCCTGCTTGGTGAAGGTCGCCTGGGCGTAGTCGTAGCCCGCCTTGAGCGCCGCCATGTTCATCTCGAGCGCCTTCTGCTTGCGCCCGAGTTGCTTGCGCAGCGCCTTCTCCATCTGCCCCATGTCGATGGCGAGCAGGCGCGAGAGCACGCCATCGTAGATCATGTTGCGGACGAGGCGGCGGAGCTTGGCGTCGTGGGTGATCGTCCCGATGATCTTGTCGAAGGGGACCGGGTAGAAGACCAGGTCGCCGCGCAGATCGCGGAGCTTGAGCGGCTCGTCGTAGACGACGGCGGCTCCCGGCGCGAGCGTCAGCACGTCCTCACGCGCCGTCTCCGGGTTCAGCGCCACGAGGAAGTCCACTTCCTTCTTCCGGCCGATGTAGCCCCTGGCGCTGGCGCGGATGGTGTACCACGTGGGCAGCCCCGCGATGTTCGAGGGGAACATGTTCTTGCCCGACACGGGCACGCCCATCTGGAAGATCGACCGGAGCAGCACCAGGTTCGCGGTCTGGCTGCCTGATCCGTTGACGGTGGCGACTTGGATGGCGAAATCGTTGACGATGCGTGCGGCCGGTTCGCGTGTGGCGGCCTCGTGTACGGCCGCGTCGGTCACTGACATTGGTTCTCCCGTACCCCCGGGGCCCGATTGCTCAAAAGCGCGTGGAAAGCTGAGGAGAATTGCGCGCGGGGATCACGGAAGTATATCACCCGGCTCCGTGGGCCCCAGGCGTCGGGCCCCGGGGCCCTGGCGAAAACGCCGTGCTATCGAACCGTCCGGAGCATGCGTCCCAGCGTCAAGAACCCAAGCCCGACTGCCAGCCCGATTGCCAGGCACGCCATCCACAGCCAGGGGGCGCCGGCGCGATCGAGGACGTAGCCGCCGGCGATTGGCGCCAGCGCGAACCCGCTGGTAAACGCCATGGCGAACGCGCCTTGATACCGCCCTCGCAGATGCGCCGGCGCCAGGTCCGCGATGAGCGACGTGGAGGCAGGCGAGAAAAGAATCTCGCCCAACGTCCAGACGACGACCGACGCCGCATACGCCGGCCAGGATCCGATCCACGCGTTCATCCCGAATCCGATCCCGAGCAGCAGCGACGCCGCGGCCAGCACCGACGAGCGAGGGCGATCGCGAATCAGCTCGCCCGCGAGCGGCTGAAAGAGGACGATCAACACGCCGTTGAGCGCCATCAGGGCGCCAAATCCGGATGGCGAAATGCCGTGCGCGCGAACGTCGATTGGCAGAGCGGCGAAGGCTTGAAAGAAGACGATGCAGAAGGCCAGCGTGAGCAGACACACCGCGAGAAAGGCGTGGTCCTTGAGAATCGACCTCGCCCCGCTTCCGCTGGCGTCGCTGTCTGCCGAGTCGCCCGGCCGCGTCTCCGGGAGCGCCGCCCAGACAATCAGGCCGAAGAGCGCGGTGGTGACCGCATCGGCCGCGAAGAGCGCGCGGTAGCTGCGGGCGGAAATGAGACCGCCCACGAGCGGAGCGACAGACGCGCCGAGATTCACCGCCCAGTAGATCAAGCTGTAGGCGCGGGGCCGATCGTCCGGCCGTACGATATCGGCGATCGTCGCCGACACGACGGGACGATACATCTCGTAGAGCAGGCCCGTCACCGCTGACGCGATGATCATCGTCACGTACCCGGTGACCAGGCCGAGCACGAGCATGCTCGCCCCGCCAGCCATGAGCGACGCGACCAGCGTGGGCCGCCGCCCGAAGCGATCCGACAGCACGCCTGCGATGGGACCGCCGCCGATCGCGCCCAGGCCGTACGCCGTCAGGATCGTGCCCGCCTGGACCGGCGTCAGGCCGCGCGCGTCCGTGAGATAGATCGCCAGGAAGACGACGACGAATCCACCGACGCGGTTGACGAGCGTGCCGGCGAACAGCACCCAGAACGGCCGCGGCAGGCCGCGTAGGTCCGGAACCAGGCGGGCACGCTGCTGCCGTACAATGCCCACGTCCTCGATCATGAAGACATCCGCGCTGTTGGTCCAGGTGGTGCTGGTGGCCTCTGTGACGGCCACGCCGCTGTCAGCGCAGTGGATCAACGTTCCACCATCGGCCTCTCCACGCACCGCCGACGGGAAGCCCGATCTCGCAGCGCCTGCGCCGCGATTGCCCGATGGCCGGCCCGATCTCTCCGGCGTCTGGGAACCGATCGACAACCGGTTCGTGGGCAACATCGCCGCGGGCATCGGATCCGAGAACGTACCGTTCCAGCCGTGGGCGAAGGCGTTATTCGAATCGCGCCGCGACGGGTCGGCGGCGCGCGACGATCCGCCCGCGAGCTGCCTGCCGCAAGGGGTTCCGAGGCTCGGCGCCGCGCCGGCGCCGTGGAGGGTCGTCCAGACACCGGGACTCGTCGTCATCGTGTATGAAGCGTTCAATCTGTGGCGGCAGGTCTTTCTCGACGGCCGCCAGGTAGCGGCCGACGCCAATCCGACCTGGCTGGGATATTCGACCGGCAGGTGGGAGGGCGACGCGCTCGTTGTCGAAACGAGAGGCTTCAACGGCAAGACGTGGCTGGATCAGATGGGGCGGCCGACGACCGAAGCGCT
>DASTDQ010000937.1:0-5095 GCA_035710305.1 Vicinamibacterales bacterium
AGCGATGGTGGAAATCGGACCCGCCCAGGTCGTCGGCTACGCCAAGAGGTTTGGACTCTCCGGCGACTACCCGCCGTTTCTATCCGTGGCGCTCGGCGCGGTGGAAGCGACGCTCGTGGAGATCACGAGCGCATACACGGCGTTCCCGAACCGGGGCGTCCGCATGGAGCCCTACTCGGTCGTGTCGATCGCCGATCGCGAAGGAAACGTGCTCGAGGACCGTCGGCCCGAAAGCCATGAAGCCATCCGCGCCGATACGGCCTTCGTGATGACGAACCTGCTGCGCGGCGTGATCAGCAACGGAACGGGCGCAGCCGCCAAGGCGCTCGACTGGCCGTTGGCCGGCAAGACGGGCACGATGGACGAGTACACCGACGCCTGGTTCGTCGGCTTCGATCCGAGGATCACCGTGGGAGTGTGGGTCGGCTACGACGAGAAGAAGCCGCTCGGCAACGGCGAGACGGGGGCGCAGGCGGCGCTGCCTATCTGGATGGACTTCATGCGCGTGTACATCGACACGCGCGCGGATCGCGAGGCGCCGCCGCAATTCGACGCGCCAGGAAACATCGTCTTCGTCACGCTCGACACGGGGCGCCCGGAAGCGTTCATCAACGGCACACAGCCCGCGCGCATGACCTCACCCCGGCCATCCGAGCCGCCGCCAGGCGCGCCCGCGGGCCCACCGGCCGTCGAATAGCGTTCATGGTCCGGCTTCCCGCCTCCGCCGAAGGCTTCGGCGAGGCTAGCCGAAGCGCGCTCTGCGCGCGAAGGCTGCAGCCGGACCTGTCACACGTGCGACGGGTGTCGCTTCCGCCAGAGAACGTACCCTTCGTACCCGGCGAGGCTGACCACGGCGATCACCAGCAGGACGGCAAGCACCTGGAGCGGGTAGAAGAAGGCGGCCATGATGAGGGGAACTGCCAGCAACGCGTCCATCATCAGGAGAGAGAGACCGCCGTCGTAGCTGACCAACTCGTTCCAATAGCGGCGCAGGAGCGCAAGCATTACGCACCTCCTTGTAGCCACCGGCCGTTCGGAGGTGTCAGGTGAGGGCTGGCCCCAGGCTGGCAGATCTGGACGCGCCGGATCGAGAAACGGCGACGCAGGACCTCACTATAGGGCGGGTGGGGCAGGTGGGGCAAGTGGGCCCGCTACTGCCCTGGCGGCCGGACGAACGACGCATCGTCGATTTCGGTATTGTGCGTGACCTCGGTGAGCGAGGCCTTGATCGTCTGAAGCGAGTTCGCGGACGTGATGCCGAAAGCAACCTTGACTCCGTCCACGTCCCTGTAGTCGGAGAACTCGACCACCTGTTCGATATCGCCCCCGACTTGCGGGACGTTGACGCTCATCACCGTCCTGACCAGCATGAGGCTTTCAGCGTCGATGAACGCGCGCATGGCTGGCCCGGTCTTGGGAGCGAACATCAGAACGTACGCATCCCTGTCGCCGACCTTTTCGCGCTCGAGCAGCGACACGCTCACGCCGTTCTCCTTGTAGCGGAGAAGCGGTGTGGGAAACGCCCCGTTCTTCATGGCATCCAGCTGGCCGCCGGTGATTTCCCGGTTCCCGTTGAACGTGTCGATCTGGTAGCCGACCGTGCCGTCGAACCGCTGATCGGAAACGACCTCTCCCGCGCCCAGCTTGCTCAGGTCCAGCTTGACGAACTGGCGTGACTTGTTCGGAACCTTCGCGTAGACCTCGAGGGTGCCCGCCAGATCTCCGACCGGCGTCCCGATGATGATCGACCCTTTGGCCGTCCTGGACGTGAGCTTGCCCAGCGCCGCGCGGCCCCCGGTCGCTGCCAGGTGTTTCTCGATGATCTCGTCAGCCGTCTGTGCCTGGCTCGGGGCCGCCCAGAGCACGAGCAAGGCAATCGCCGCCATTCCTCGATATGTGCTGTTCATCACGTCCATCCTGTGTTGCTTCAGACGTCGGCGGAGTCACGACGGTTCCCCTCGCCCCACTCGCCCTACTCGCCCCCTTCGGCCGCCGGCGCGCCGAGCGTGCCGCTCGCCTTCTGCATCAGGTATGTCTTGATGAAGGGGTCGAGGTCCCCGTCGAGTACGCGGTGGACGTCGCCCACCTCCACTTTCGTCCGGTGGTCCTTGATCATCTGGTAGGGCTGCAGCACGTAGCTTCGAATCTGGCTGCCGAACGCGATGTCCCGCTTCTCTCCCCCCAGCTGTTCGAGCTTGGCCTGCTGCTCTTTCATCTTGAGATCGAAGATGCGCGCCTTGAGCACCTTCATCGCCTGCGCCCGGTTCTTGTGCTGCGACCGCTCGTTCTGGCACGACACGACGATGCCGGTCGGCAGGTGCGTGATGCGCACGGCCGAATCGGTCACGTTGACGTGCTGTCCGCCGGCGCCGCTCGACCGGTAGGTGTCGATGCGGAGATCCTTTTCCTCGATCTCGACATCGACGTCCTCCGGAAGCTCCGGCCAGACGAACACCGATGCGAACGAGGTGTGCCGGCGGGACGCCTGATCGAACGGCGAGATCCGGACGAGCCGATGTATTCCGGCTTCGGCCGACATCAGGCCGTACGCGTAGTCGCCGGTCAGCGTGAGCGTCGCAGACTTGATGCCGGCCTCCTCCGCGGGCTGGTAGTCGATGACTTCGCGCTTGAATCCCCTTCGCTCCGCCCACTTCAGATACATGCGGAGCAGCATCTCCGCCCAGTCCTGTGATTCGGTTCCCCCCGCGCCCGGATGAATCGTGACGATGGCGTTGGCGCGATCGTGCTCGCCCCCGAGCATCTTCTTGGTCTCGGCGGCCTCGACCTCCTGCCGCAGCTCCTCCAGCCCCCGCGAGAAGTCCGCGGTCACCTCTTCCCCGGCCTCGGCCCATTCGACCAGCACGGACAGGTCGTCGGTCCGGCGGCGGAGCGACCCGAGCAGTCCGAGGTCGTCTTCGACGCGGCGGCGCCGCTGCATCACCTTCTGGGCCTCCGTCTGATTGCTCCAGAACGTGGGGCTGGCGCTCGCCTTCTCGATCTCGGCTAACTGGTCCTCGAGACGGGCGCCCTCAAAGGTGCCTCCGCAACTCGAGGGCACGCCGGTTGAGGTCATCGTGCTGGCGGATCAAATCGTCATCAAGCGCCACGGGAGCTCCTCGTTTAGTCCGGCTAAACCCGGACACTACGTACGTCGCACCACAACCAAGGCGACGGCCAGCAGCGCAATAGCCACGTACGCGACCACGTCGCCAATCTTCGAATACACGGTCCGGCTGGTCAGAAAGCGCGCTTCTTCAACCAGCCCCACCTGCTCAAAGATACTCGACGCGCGGACAACGCGTCCGTAGGGGTCGACGACGCCGCTGATTCCAGTGTTCGCCGCGCGCGCGAGGTACCGCCCCTGCTCGATCGCCCGCATCGACGCCATCTCGAAGTGCTGATACGGCGCCGACGAGGTCCCGTACCAGCCGTCGTTGGTGATGGTCGTCAGCAGCTCGCTGCCCTTGTTCACCGCCTCGCGCATGAGCGATGGAAACACCACCTCGTAGCAGATCGCCGTGCTCGTGGAGTGCGAGCCGACCGGCAGCATCACGACCGACTCGCCGGCCGATGCCGGCATGAACCGTTTGACGAGCGGCGCGGCAAACGAGATCCAGTCCTGAAGCGGGAAGAACTCGCCGAAGGGCACGAGGTGGATCTTTCGATAGACCGCCGCGGTCCGGCCGTCCGGCGCGAGCAGAAACGCGGCGTTGTACCACGTCGGCCGCTCGCCTCCGACGATTTCCTCGCTGCCAAAGAGGATCGGCACCTGGACCTCCCTGGCGAGATCCCGGAGTGCCGTATCGCCTGCGGGATCCTGGCCGTAGGCAAACGGCGTCGCCGATTCGGGCCAGATCACGTACTGCGCTCCCCGTCGCACGGCGTCGCGCGTCATCGCGATGTAGGTGGTGAAGACGCGACGCCTGATTTGCGGGGTCGACGCCATTTTGTCCTGCTGCGAAACGTTCCCCTGGATCAGGCCGACACGGATCGGCGTTCCCTGCCGCGTCAGCGATCCCTCGGCGACGCGCCACGATCCCCAGACGGCCACCACGACCACAAGCGCGGCAGTGACTCCACCGGTCTTGAGGCGGGTGCGGCCCGACGTCAGCAGGGCGAACGCGATCGAGGCGTTGACCAGCGCCACCAGCGCCGACAGCCCGTAGACTCCGGCCAGGCTCGCCACCTGCGCGACAGGCAGCACCGTGGCCTGGCTGTTGCCAAGCGGCACCCACGGAAAGCCGCCGAAGACGAAGCCGCGCGCGTACTCCGTCGCCACCCATGCCGCCGGCGCGAAGAAGATCGCAGGCCTGCCGCCTCCTGCCATGAGCCGGGCCATGACCATGGCCGCAATGCCCGGGAATATCGCCAGGTACGCCGCCAGCAGCAGCATCGCGAACGCGGCAAGCGGGGCAGACAGACCACCGAAGGTCGAGAGAACGCCGCTGGTCCAGTAGACCGTGCCCACGAAGTAGGCCATCCCGGCGGCCATGCCCAGCGCCAGCGCGCGCAGCGGCGGCTGCCCGGGCAGAGGTCCTGCCCGGCCGCGCCACCCGCTCAACGCCAGCAGCAGCGGAACGAGCGCGATCCACGCGATCGCCGGATGGCCGAAGCGGGGAAACGAGAGCGCGAGCAGTACGCCCGCGATCAGGGCTAGCGCGTAATCCAGGGTTTGAACTGCTCTTCTTGTTCGAGGCGGCGGGCCACGCCCACGGCTTCGCGCTTGTCCTTGTACTTGCCCACGCGAACGCGGTACACGCGAGGCGCACCGGAGCCGGGAGTCGATACGAACGAGGGGAACCCTTTCGAGGAGAGGCGGTGTGCGATGGCGTCGGCCTCGCTGCGCGATTGCACGGCGGCGACCTGCACCACGAAGCCGTCCCCCTTTGGCTCGGTCGATGGGGCCTCGGGCTTCTGGGCTGTCGCCACGACGACTGCGGGGGCGGACGCCTTGCCGGCGACGGCCGGAACCGGCACGATGGCAGGTTCCGCGGCAGGCTCGGGTGGAGGTTCAGGCGCCTCGAGCCGCTGCGCGTAGGTCAGATTCTTCAGATCGTCCTGCGTGGACAACGGCGTGCTGGCAGCGGCGTCGGTC
>DASTDQ010000938.1:0-2225 GCA_035710305.1 Vicinamibacterales bacterium
GCGTCTGACGGTCCGCCATGTAGACCGTGGCGTCGGCGCCTTTGTCGAGCAGGAGCTTCACCACCTCGACATCGCCGAGATTGGCCGCGCGGATGAGAGGCTTCGCTCCGCGTGTATTGGTGGCGCCGGTCACGTTCGCGGGCTTGAAGAACAGCTGCATGTTCGGGTTGGCGCCGCGCTCGAGGAGCAGCTTGACGATCTCGAGCCCGGTGGCCGAGTTCATCGCATCGATCGATCCGCGTCCGCCGTCGAAACGGCTTCGCAGGCCGATCGCCGTGAACAACGGCGCCTCTCCGAAGATGTCCCACTGGTTGACGTCCGCTCCAGCCTGGATCAACTGCCTGGCGAGGTCCCAGTTCGCATTCATGATTGCCACGTGCAGCGGCGAGACGCCGTCAGGGTCCGGCAGGTCGATGTCCGCGCGGTTCTTCAGCAGCACGTCCACGCACGCCCGGCAGTTCTCGCGCGCGGCATAGAGCAGCGGCGTGAGTCCGCCGCTGTCAAGGCTCTTGGGACGCCCCTCGGCCGTCACGTGACGCTGATAGTCGCGATCGATGGAGCGCGCGTTGACGTCGGCGCCCCTGGAGATCAGCAACTGCATCATCTCCGGATGCCGGCGCGCGGAGGCCCACATCAGCGCGGTCTGCCCGCCCCACGTCTCCCGTGCGTCCACGGTTGCGCCCGCATTGAGCAGCACCTGCGCGGCCTTGACGTTGCCGGTTCTCGCCACGGCCAGCAGCGCCGTCATTCCGTCGGGATCGGGCGAGTCGGCATTCGCGCCGGCTTCGAGCAGCAGCGCCAGCATGTCGGCGTTGCCGACCTCCGCCGCGAGGCTCATCGGGGTGGCGCCGTAGTTGTTGGCGAGCGACACGTTCGCGCCGGCACGCACGAGTCGCCTGGCCTCCACGAGGTCGCCTTTGTAAACCGCCCACTGCAACGGTGTGCTGCCGTCCGCGTTCCGGCGGTTGACGTCTTCCTTGCGTTGCGAAGGCGGGTCTAAAGACCCGCCTCTACGGGTTGAAGGCTGGTCTGACGACCCGCCTCTACGGGTGTTCTGTGCGTACCCATCCGACGCCAGCGCGAGTACCGCGGCCGTGACGATGACTGGAGCCAGCGCCGAACAGCTCTTCATGATTCTGATCCTGCCCCCTGCCCCCTGAACCCTGCCCCCTGTTCAGACCTCCAGGAACGGCCCGGTGTTGTCGGCGAACTTCTCGATGTCCTGTGCCGGCACGCCCGCGCGGTGCAGCATCGTCACGAGGATGTTCGCGTGCGGGGTGCTCGCCGGGAACGCCAGGTGCTGGTTGCCCTTGAGGCCACCGCCACGCCCGATGAGCGCTTGCGGCAGCGGATCGTTGTTGTGGGCATCGCTGTTCGCCATGTTGCTCCCGAACAGGATGATCGACTGGTCGAGGATGTTCCCGTTGCCCTCGCGCATCTCGTGGAGGCGCTTGACGAACTTCGCGAACACCGCGGTGTGATAGTTCTGGATCAGCCGCAGGTTGGCCACGCGGTCCGGGAACCCGCCCCAGTGCGAGGTCGGGTGGAACGCCTCGTTGACGCCGAGGTTCGGGTACGTCCGCATGCTGGCTTCCTCGACCATCTTCAGCGATGCCACCCTGGTCCGATTGGTCTGCCAGGACAGCGCCCACATCTCGAACTGAATGTCGAGCAGCTCGCCGAAGTCCTCCGGTGGACCGAGCGGCGCGCCCGGCAGATCGTCACGCAGCGACCTGGCGTTCTCCTCGAGCTTCTGCACGCGGAGCTCGATCTCGCGAACCGAGTCCAGGTACTCGCTGACCCGGGCGCGGTCACCGGGATCGAGCCTGGCGTTCAGGCTGGCCGTCGATTCCCTCACGTAGTCGAGCAGGCTGCCCGTCGTGCTCAGAATCGCCTCGCGCTCCTGCTTGGTGTCGCCCTGCCCGAACATGCTGTAGAACGCCTTCCGCGGATTGCTTTCCATCGGCAGCGGCTGATTGGGCGTCCGGAACGAGATCATGCCGCCCGGCTCGCCGCAGAGCTCGAGCGACGGGAGCGTCGTGTCTTTCCCGAGGTGGCGCGCCGCAATCTGGTCCGCCGTAATCCCGACGCCCGTCTTCACGTTGCGCTGGCGCGGGCTCACGCAGTTCAGCCACGTCTCCTCGATGATGCCGTGCGGGCTGGAGCTCTCCCCGCCCTTGTTGCGCAGGCCGCTGACGACGGTCACGTAGTCGCGGAAGGGTTTG
>DASTDQ010000939.1:0-2860 GCA_035710305.1 Vicinamibacterales bacterium
GCCCTCGTCGAGTACCTTCACGGGCGCGCGCCGGATGTCGAGCTCGTCCCCGTCGGTAGCCTTCGCCGCGGCATGGACACCTGCGGCGACATCGACGTCCTCGCCGTCCCCGGCCCGAGTCGCGTCGAGGGCGGCGGCGAGGTGACGCTGATGGACGCGTTGACGACCTATCCTCTCGTCGAACGAGTGCTCGGCCAGGGCGATACCAAGACGAGCGTGCGGCTCCGTGGCGGCTATCAGGCCGACCTCCGTCTCGTTCCCCATGAGAGCCGGGGCGCCGCGATGCAGTACTTCACTGGCTCGAAAGCGCACAACATCGCTGTACGGGATCTCGCAGTACAGCTCGGCTACAAACTGAACGAATACGGACTCTTCCGGATCGACGACGAGAGCCGCGTTGCCGGAGACACAGAGGAAGGGATCTATCAGGCCCTCGGCCTGGCGTGGATCGCACCCGAACTCCGAGAGAATCGCGGCGAGATCGACGCCGCACGGACCGGGTCGCTGCCTGCGCTGGTCTCGGCCTCCGACCTTCGCGGCGACCTCCACATGCACACCACCGCCACCGACGGGCGCGACGATCTGCTCACGATGGCAGAGGCCGCCCACCGAATGGGTCACCGATACATCGCCATCACCGACCACAGCAAAGCGCTCGCGATGGCCAATGGCCTCGACGAGCGCCGGGCGCTCGAGCACGCCGCCCGCATCCGGGCGCTCAACGGCCGCTTCGACGGCCTCACGCTCCTCGCCGGCATCGAGTGCGACATCCTCGCCGACGGGAGCCTGGATCTCGCGGACGACTGCCTCGCCGAGCTCGATGTCGTGATCGCATCGGTGCACTCTCACTTTTCGCAGGAGCCGCAGCAGCTGACCGACCGCGTGCTTCGCGCGATGGAGTGCCCATGGGTGGACATCATGGGACACCCCACGGGCCGGCTGTTGTTGAAGCGCGACCCCCTCCGTCTCGACATGGCGGCCGTGATCGACGCCGCCGCCAGGCACGGTGTGGCCCTCGAGATCAACTGCCTGGCCGACCGCCTGGACCTGAACGACGTGAACGCCCGGGCCGCCCGGGAACGCGGAGTCCCGCTCGTGATTTCGACGGACGCACACTCGGTCGGCGCCCTGAGCGGCCTTCGATGGGGCGTCGAGGTGGCGCGCCGCGCATGGGTCGGGCCGGGAGACCTCCTGAATTCGCTGCCGGTCGAAACGCTGCGCGGCAGGCTGCGGCGGAGCCGGAGGAGCTGAGGTGGCGAAGGCTCCCCAGGGCTTCGTGCCCCTCGACGCGCTCAAGAGCAGCCCTCCGGCCGCCCGCGACATCCTCGCCGACATCAGGCGCATCTACTTCAAGACGACCCGGCAGACCATCGAGGGCGACTTCGCCCACGCCATCGAGCTGCTGAAGCGCCTCGAGAGCGAGCGGGAAAGGGAGAAGGCGACCGTCTACATGCACGGGCTCGCCGAGTTGCGAAAGGAGTGGGGGCGAAAGAAACGGAAATAGCTGCGGCGGCAGGCAGCTGTCACTTGTCGAACACGATCTTTTTCCTCGCGGTCGTGCGAAGGACCTCGGGCACGTTGCGATTGGTCGACAGCATCCTCATGTCCTTGTCGTTCAGCCGGTTGATCAGGTTCATCGACAGCGCCAGGGGCATCTTCGGGTTCTTCACCAGCGCCGACACGATCGCGTAGCTCTTCATCCAGTTGCGGTTGTGGGCCACGATTCGAAGGATTTCGTCGGACACGCTCGACATCTTCGCGATGGCCTCGACCTCCGCCTCGGTCAACTTGGGACTGCTCATCACGGCGACGGCGACGATCTTGTTCGGATCGCGGATGAGAATCGCCCGCTCTTCCCTCGTGCCCTTCGTGGCCCTGGACATCTTCTGCGGAACGCTCATCGCTGCGAGCCGCTGAAGCGCAGACTGTTCCGTGTCCTCGTCGTCCGGGATCTCGGGGCCCTGAGCCGTGTCGATGATCGGTGCGTCGACGTCCTCGAGCGGCTGCGCCGACGGCTCGATGCCGCGGCGGGCAAAAAACGCCAGCAGGTCCTGCGACACGTCCGAGCGGGCGAGAAACGCCGCGAGCGACCCGCGCGGAATGATCCGCAGCGTGGCGTCGGCGGCCGCGGCCACCTCGGGGTCCGGGTCAGCGACGAGCATCACGAGCAGGGCCAGTTGCTCGTGCACCCGCGGAGTCAGCGCGCCCTGGGCCGCGACCAGGCGCACGTCGCGAGCGACGTCGCCCCGCTTGAAGAAATCGATCAGCGGCGACTTGAAACCGGCATCCATGAGTGATTACGGATTTTCGCACGGTGCCAGCGCGGCGGCGACCGTCCCGGCCAGCGCATCTTCGGCGCCGTCGGCGAACATGCCGATCGCCGCAAAGCCGGCGCACCCGGATCCCGACAGCGCGCCCAACCGTGCCACCGTGATTCCGCCAACGGCGAGCACGGGCAGCGTTCGCGCCGCAGCGACGGCCTCCGCCAGGCCGGCGACGCCCACAGCGGGCCGTCCGGGTTTCGACAGCGTCTCGAACACCGGCCCGAACATCAGATAGTCGAGCCCCCCCTCCTCGGCGAGGCGGGCGGCTTCCCCGGATGAATGCACCGACCGGCCGACGAGGAACCCGGGAGGCGCCACGGCCCTCACTCGAGACGCGGGCATGGAGTCGGATCGCAGGTGCACGCCGTTCGCGCCGGAGGTAATGGCGACGTCCACCCGGTCGTTGACGAGGACCCTCGTCCGGGTTGGCCGCGCGGCTTCGACCGCCCGTGTCACGAGCGCCAGCAGCGCACGATCCGGGAGGTCGCGCTCCCTGATCTGCACCAGGTGGACACCGGCCCTTGCGGCCACCGATA
>DASTDQ010000940.1:0-8970 GCA_035710305.1 Vicinamibacterales bacterium
TCGACGTCGAGCGGCCCGCGCATGAAGGCCACGTCAAGGGCCCCCGTCCGCAGCCCGGTCACCGGCTCGACGGCGTACTTGCTGTGCAGGATGAGGCGGAGGTGAGGCAGGTGCGCGGTCACGAGCGGGCGCAGCGGCGGAAGGATTCGGACGTCGGCTGCCGGAAAGGTGCCGACCGACAGATCGCCGGCGCGGCCTCCGGCCGCCTGCTTCGCGAGCCGCCCCGCATGCTCGATGCGACCGAGGATGTCTTTCGTCTCTCGCAGGAAGACACGGCCGGCATCGGTCAGCGCCACGTGGTGGCGGCTCCGATCGAGGAGCGCGACGCCAACCTCCGATTCGAGCTGCCGGATCTGCTGGCTGAGAGACGGTTGTGAGGTGTTCAGCCGCGTCGCGGCGCGCGTGAAGTTCAGCTCGTCGGCGACTGCGACGAAGTACTTGAGATGCCGGAGTTCCACCCCGGAAAGGCTAGACGGCGCGGCGAAGAATCGCAACTGGGATCGCCCGCAGTGAGTCGTGACACGTCTTACGAAGTCTTGCCGCCCTGCCTTCCTGACAGCACAGCTGTATCCTTGTCCGGGCCGCCGAGGCACGCCGCCGCGCGCCGGCGCCCTGCAGAATGGCACGAAGACCACAGACACCGACCCGGGATCGTTTGCCCGTTCTCGTCGCCGGCGGCGGGATCGGGGGGCTGAGCGTCGCCCTTACCCTGCACCAGATTGGCGTGCCGTGCGTCGTGCTGGAGTCGGTCGCACACCTGAGACCACTCGGTGTGGGTATCAACCTGCAGCCCAACGCTGTGCGGGAGCTCTACGAGCTCGGGATCGGACCCGAGTGCCTCGCCGCGATCGGGGTACAAACCAAGGAGTGGGCCCTCGTCGGATTGAACGGCAACGACGTCTACTCGGAACCCCGCGGCCTTCTCGCAGGTTACAAGTGGCCGCAGTACTCCGTTCACCGGGGCGGCCTGCAGATGCTCCTGTACAAGACGGCGGTAGAACGGCTCGGCGTCGACGCCATCCGGACGGGCATGGAGGTCACGGGCTATCGCAAATATGACACCGGGTGCGGCGTCACGGCGCTGATCCGGACTCGCCACGGCGAGTGCAGGGAGCTGGACGGCGCCCTGCTGATCGGCGCGGACGGACTGCACTCGGCCGTGCGGGCGCAGATGCACCCCGGCCAGCCGCCGATTCAGTGGGGCGGTGCCATCATGTGGCGCGGCACGACACCGGGCGTGCCGATTCGAACCGGCGCGTCCTTTGTCGGTGTCGGCACCCATCGCCACCGGGTCGTCTTCTACCCGATTTCGGAGCCCGACCCCGTCACCGGCCTCGCGACCATTAACTGGATCGCGGAAATCACCGTCGACAACCGCAGCGGCTGGGGCGATGGCGACTGGAACAAGAAGGTCGACATCGACGATGTCGTCGGCCACTTTCGGGGCTGGCAGTACGAGTGGCTGGACGTCCCGGCCATGCTGCGGGGTGCCGACGAGGTGTTCGAGTATCCGATGATCGATCGCGATCCTGTACCAACGTGGGTGGACGGCCACGTGGCGCTGCTCGGCGACGCCGCACACGTCATGTATCCAACCGGCTCGAACGGTGCGAGCCAGGCCGTCATGGATGCACGCGTGCTGGGTGCGGCACTGCTCGAGCACGGCGTGACACCGCGTGCCCTTCAGGCCTACGACGCGCAGTTGTGCGGCGAGATCTCCTCGGTGGTGCTGCGCAATCGCGGTGCGGGTCCGTTCGGGTTGCTCAACCTGCTCGACGAACGCTGCGGCGGCGTGTTCGACGACATCGATGCCGTCATCCCGCCTGCCGAGCGCGACGAGTTCATGAGCCGCTACAGGGTAGCGGCCGGCTTCGCCAAGGAGAAGCTGAACGGGGCCCCGTCGATCATCCCGCCTGGGGCACGGGTTCGCCAGGCATGACGCGATGCTGGAACACTACGTCTTCCTGAAGTATCGAGAGGGCACGAGCGCCGCACACGTGGCAACCTTCTGCGAGCGCATGCTGGCCCTTCGCGACTCGATCGACCAGATTCGCCGTCTCGAGGTAGGTCGCAACGAACTGCACGATGCCCGCAGCTGGGACCTGGTGCTGATCATGGCGTTCGACTCGGTCGATGCGCTGCGTGCCTACCAGGCGCATCCGGAACACGTCGCGCTCATGAGCTTCAACGATCGCTTCGTCAGGGACGTGGCGTCGGTGGATTTCACGAGGTCCCGAGCAGACGACGTGAGTCGTGGAACGTCTTACGAAGGCTGCGGGAAAGTCTCTCCGCCCGGCTCCCATTCGCCGTAGACTGACGCACCGTGACCCTCGAGAGACGGGCGCAGTGGATCGCAGGCGTGATGCTCACCTGGGGAATAGCCGTGTCGCTCACCTCGGCACAGTCGGGCTCGCGGGCATGGTGGGCACCTGGCCAGGGGACGCCACTCGCCGACCTCGCACGCTACGAGAACGATCGCGGCCAGGTCGGCGTGCTGAACGCGTCCGGCACCGTGAATACGAAGGGGCATCCGTTTTTCGAAGCGATCGGCACCAACGGCCGGGCGTGCGTGACGTGTCACCAACCCGCGGACGGAATGGCCCTTTCGGTGCAGACGGTCCGCGAGCGATGGGACGCCACCGGCGGCAAGGATCCGCTGTTTTCGGCAGTGGACGGGATGAACTGCCCTCACCTGCCGCCGGACGATCCGCGCTCCCACTCCCTGCTGCTCGAGCGCGGCCTGATCCGGGTGTCGCTCCCCTGGCCGCCCCGGGGCCCTGACGGCACTCGCATCGATCCGGAATTCACCATCGACGTCGTGCGCGATCCAAGCGGCTGCAACGTGCACCGCGCGTTCGGGCTCGACAGCGCGAACCCATCGATTTCGGTGTTCCGCCGCCCGCGCCCGGTCGCAAACACGAAATACACCACCCATCAGAACTTCGGCGTCGGTCCGTTCATCGCCAAGAGCGGCCTGCCGACGGCCACCGATCCGATCACGGGCAGGCCGACGAGCATGAACCTGATGGCCGATGCGCGCGTGCCGACGCTGGCCGTGCAGGCGGCAGACGCGGCGGCACAGCATCTCCAGGTCACGGGCCCGCTCACCGCCTCGCAGATCGCGCGCATCGTCGAATTCGAAGGACAGGTCTACGTCGCGCAGGTCTCGAGCACGGCCGCCGGCAGCCTGATTGAGCCCGATGGCCCTCCAGCGTTCGGGCCACGACATCTTGCGGCCGGTGATGCTGGCGTGCTCGGGAACAACACCACGCGTTATGTCTTCCCGATGGGCGGCAAATGGGCGCAGCTGCCGCGCCCGGGGGGCGAGGTGGAGAACGCGCGCAACGCCGCGCGCGAGTCGATCGCCCGCGGGCACGACGTGTTCATGTTCCGCACGTTCTGGATCAGGGACTCGATGCACCTCAACACGGTGGGACTGGGCAACCCGGCCAAACGAACCTGCGCCACCTGTCATGGGATGCACATGACCGGCATGGACACGGCCAACGGCTGGATGGACATCGGCACGACGAATCTCCCCTGGGCCTCGGAGGTGCCGTTGAACCCCTGGAACGCGGCGAAACCGCAGATGCCGCTGTTCCGCATCACGTGCAAACCGGAAGTGAAGCCGCATCCGTTTCTGGGCCGCGTCATCTACACACAGGACCCCGGGCGGGCGTTGATCTCCGGCCGGTGCAACGACGTCGGCACGATCGTCATGCAGCAGTTCCGGGGGCTCGCGGCGCGGGCGCCCTATTTCTCGAATGGGTCGGCGGCGACGCTGCGGGAACTGGTGGACTTCTACGATCGCCGCTACAACATCGGCTACTCCGAGCAGGACAAGCAGGACCTGGTCAACTTTCTGGGGGCACTCTGATGACTGTCGGTCGCGCGCGTCGCGGTAGTGTGCTGCTGGTAGGCTGGTTGGCAGCAGGGGCGGTCGGCGTTGCCCAGCAGCGGACGAACTTCGTGAGCTGTCCGATCGTTCGGGACACGGCGTCGGTCCCGTGCTGGCTTGCGGAGTACGAGGGCGAGCTGTACTTCCTCACTCTCCAGACCGACGTCAGTGCGCCGGTCACACCGCCATGGCTCGGCCATCGCGTGCTGGTCGAAGGCACGGTGTCTGCCGAACCTCGGATCTGCGGTGGCATCGTGCTGCAGCCGGTGCACTTGTCCGTGCTCGACCGCGACGCCTCGTGCAACACGATGCTCCCGGCCGAAGAGCGCTACAACCTCACGTTCGAGCCGCCGCGCCCTCCCGGGCCCAGCAGGGGTCGCCTGGCCTTCGACAACGCCCCGGCTGCCTCCCCCTCTCCGGCCACCGACTCAACAAGGGAGTTCGTCGTGTCCTACCCCTTCGACGGCCTGGTCGGCTTCAACCATGCGGGCCTGCTCACCCAGGTTCTGGAGTTCGCCCGGGCGGCGAACGCGAGCGAGATCGAGATCGTGGGTTATCGCGGCGCCGTGCGTCTCTCGAACGGACAGACGATGGTCGAGGAATCCGCCATCGGGAAGAAGCGCGCCGAACAAGTGGCGATGCTGCTGCAGGGCGCGAGTCTGACTGCACCCTCCTACAAGGTCGCCTGGCGTGACGAGGCCGCCAGCGCCAGCGGCGTCGACGACCATCTGTCCCGTCGCGTCGTCATCACGGTGCGTCCGCTTCAATCTCGGCGTTGACGACGCTCAGTTCGGGCTCGGCGGGAGCGGCCGGTTGTACTGAATCGGGCAGCCTGGCTGGAAGAACTGCGCCTCAGCGGCACGGCGGCAGAATGCCTGCGCGTTGCGAACCTGTCTCTCGATGGCCGAGACGACTTCAGCGAGTGGAAACGGCTTCTGGGCGTGCACGGCCAGATTCGTGTCGACCTTGATTTTGCGGTACTCAATGTTGTTCATCAGGCTGTCGCCCCACCAGTTGAAGTCCCAGTCCTGTGTCGTGAGGTCGGCCTCGATGAGCAGGTTCGATGCGGGGACGTGGACGATCACGCCATCCGCCATGTGATAGTTGCCGACGATGTGGTAGATGTCGATCTCGTTGGTCGAGTCCTTCAGCTCGAGATGATCGTCGACCGGGATGAATTTCAACGGCTTCGGGCTGCGCCCGAGGGCATCCGGGAACAACTTGGCGGGACGCGCCACCATTTCGCGGAAGATGCCCTCGTTTCCTCGACGAGAGATGAGCGTCAACCCCTGAGCCACGGCAGCGCGAAGGCCGACGCTGTGGTCGAAATGGTGATGCGATTGGATGACCTGCGTGACGCGCTTGCCGGGCACGAGGGCATTGACGACCTGGAGGATCGCCTGGAGTGCGGCATCCGGACGGTTGGCCTCGACCATCGTGATGTGGTCGTCGAATTCGAAGAACGTGTTGCCGTTCATGTACCACACGTGGTCGGCAACCTTCATCGGCTTCAGGTTGGCGTTGCCTCCCGGGGGCGCGCCCTGTGGTGCCGCCGAGCGCACTGATGCCGGCGCGCTCAGATCGTCAATCGGAGCGTCGACGATGTTGCGATCGACGTAGAGCTTGCTCTGCACGACGTTGCGAAAGTCGATGGTGGTGGCGAAGCCGGTGGGCAGTTGAATGCCCTTCTCCGGCACGTAGCCGGCAAATGCCGTGCGATAGGTGAGGTCACCGAGATTGGCATTCGGGCCGACGTAACTGACCCAGGCGGGGAGACTTGTTGTCGCATCCACCGCCAACGTCAGGGTGTCGCCCTGACGCACGGTGACGTCGACGAGCTGCAGATTCCCCTGCTTGCGGAGATTCGACAGCTTGCTGGTCGCATCGAGCGCTGCGCGCACGATCGTGATCGGATGGGCCAGCAGCTCAACACGTCGCTGGCGGACCGCCGCTGCCCCTGCGAGTTGAGGCTGCGGCGTCCCTGATTGAGGGGCCGCGAGGAATCCGCCGCCGAAGTTGTAGGCGACGTCGCCGTCCAGCGTCTCATTCGTCCGATTGAGCCCGAGCTGCCCGATCGTCGAGGCAAAGACGAAATCCATCTTCAGGCGCTGCTGCACGCGCGTGCGCCAGTGCTCGAGATCGATCGTTCGCGTGTACTCGAGCACTGTCTGCCACTTCTGGGGGGCGGCAGGATCTCCGGTGATATTCCCGCCGCCGTTGAAGTATGCGAGCTCACCGTAGCCGACGACCTGCAGCGTCTTGAGCGCCATCACGCGGTCGCGGCCGCCGAGCGCGGCGGCGGCGCGTGCCGCGAGCTGCCGTTCGGGAGCCGCAGACTGGCCAGCGAGCCGAATGGCGAGCGCCGTGGAGATCGCTGCCACCAGTGAAAGAACAACGACCCTGTTGTGCATCGCAACTCCCTCTTCGTATGCGTAGCGCGACAAGCTTAACGGCAGTCGTTGATCGTGCGCGATCCAATCCGTAGTCATCGAGTTGGCCGATAGCAGGTATCGTATTCGGCGATACACGCTGAGCGTCACTCTTGTGCGAGTCTCTCCTATATGCAGAACCTTGCGTGGCCACACATTCACAGACGGGCGAGGGCGTTCCTGGTGATCGTCGTCGTTGTTGGAGCATCCGGATCGTCAGGCGCTCAGTGGTTCAAGGTCCCGAGCCCGAGAGCGCCGCGCACAGCGACTGGCGACGTCGATCTGACGGCGGCGCCCCCGCGGCTGGCGAATGGAAGACCAGACCTGTCTGGCGTGTGGATGACGGCGGAGCCCCTCTGTGTCATCCGGGGGACAGCACCGATCAGCGAGCTGCTGAAAATGAACCCTCCGTCCCGAAAGTGCCCGCCTCGTACGGCCAGCTTCTCGCGGCAAAGTATCAACATCGGCATCGACATGCCCGGCGGGCTGCCGTACCAGCCATGGCTCGCCACACTCGTTGACGAGCGCACGGCAAACCAGGCGGTCGACGACCCGCACATCCGATGCCTGCCCGACTTCTTTCTGCGAGCGTACGGGCTCCCTCACTACCTGAAATTCGTCCAGACGCCGGATCTGCTGGTGATGCTGAACGAGTACAACGGCACCTACCGTCAGGTCTTTACGGACGGCCGCCAGCTGCCGGAAGCCCCGAATCCGTCGTGGCAGGGCTATTCGACGGCTACATGGGCCGACGACACGCTGGTCGTCGACAGCATCGGATTTCGCGACGACCTGTGGATCGACTGGGACGGCAGCATGGTCACGGGGACCGCAAAGGTCCGTGAGCGAATCCGGCGGCCTGTCTTCGGACACCTCGAGATCGAAGTGACGGTGGACGATCCCAAGGCCTATACGAAGCCCTGGTCGGTGACCTTGCGTCAGCAGTTTGCCGCGGACACCGAGCTCATTGATGAAATCTGTGCCGAGGGCGAACGGTTCGTGGAGACTCTCAAGTAACGAACGGCTCAGAGCGCGCGGCGTGCGAGGGCGATCCGGCTGCATCCGTCCATGACGTCGAGGAACTTCTGATACTCGGCTCGGCCAACGACGAAGGGATTCGCGTCGTTGCGCCCGCGCGAGGAGAGCCGCGTGAGCCAACCCTGAAACGGGACCATCAGCGGATGGTTCTGCAGCCACGCATCGACGCCGGCGTCCACCGTCGCCTGCCTGAAGTGACTGACTGAGGCGATGTAGGTCTTCATCGCCTCGTCGTTCAGCAGTCCCGGCGTCAGCCACGATCCGCCGAAGAGCGCGGCCACGTGCCGCTCGCCTCGATCGACCACTGGAATCACGAAGCCCATCGAGCCGGGCGTGTGGCCTGGAACGGCCACGGCGCGCACGCTGACGTTTCCGAGCGTGACTGACTCTCCATCCCGCAGCTCGCCGTCGCGCTTGGGCGGCGCGGCGGGCGGCGGCGCTCCCGGGCCGCGGCCGCGCGGCGGCGTCTCCATCAACGTCCAGTCCGCCGCCGACACATAGACCTTCGCGCCGAACTTCTGCTGAAAATACGCGGCGCCGCCAAAGTGATCGGCATGCCCGTGGCCGACCAGAATCGTCTTCACCTGGGCCGGGTCGAGGCCGAGCTTCGTGAATCCCGGCAGCAGGTCCGACTCGACCTGGTTGGCGCCCAGCGCGTCGATCATCATCAGGCCAGCCGACGTCTGGATCACGTAGGCGACCGTGCCAACGTTGCCGATGGCGTAGACGTTGTCGAACACCTTCGCCGGCTGAATAGCGGGATCGTCCGCTCGATTCGCGCGCGGCGCCTCACACCAGAAGTGCACGGCGTCGGCCCAGCGCGGGCCAACCGACGTCTTGAGCCGATCGAGCTGCTCGATGATGGCTGGGGAATCAGGCTTGGCTGGTGCTGGCGGCTGGCTCTGCTGCGCGGCCAGACGAACCGCCGCGGCGCACATCAGCACGATGACTGCGCAGCGTGTCGACATCATCATCGCGGCCCTCCTTTTATCGCCGAATGGTTCGATAGACGGCCTCGACGAACATGTCCGTCGTCCACGGACCGGTCGTCGCTCCATACCGCGTATCGTAATCCGCCGTCGGCCGCGCCGCCTTCACCTGTTCGAGCGTGCCACCGGCTCGAACGAGCGCGCGAATGCGATCGCGAACGATCACCACCATGTCGCGGTATTCGACGACCTCGTGCTCGTCCGAGAGATACCCATGGCCCGGGACGACCAGCGTGCCACCCTGGCCCTGATGTTCGAACACGGTCCGTTCCAGAATCTGGTTGAGCGCCCTGATCTCGCCCTCGACGGTGCCGCCGTCGGCTACGTCGATGAACGGGTACTGCGTTGTCGTGAAGATGTTGCCCGTGACGATCACATCGGCGCGCCGGAAGTGTACCAGGCTGTCGCCGTCGGTGATCGCGTTCGGCTGCCACAGCATCTCGATCGCGTCATCGTTGTGAAACGTGCGGCGCCTCTCTTCGAGGAACGTGTCGGTCGGCAGCGCATCGGCCGGGCGCTTCGCCGCGTTCAAGCGGTTCTGCACGTTCTGATGCGCCATGATCGTCGCGCCGACGCCGGCATCGCGGAATTGCAGCGAGAAGAACGTCCCGCGAAC
>DASTDQ010000941.1:0-4070 GCA_035710305.1 Vicinamibacterales bacterium
CCGCGATCCCTGGAGCGGCCGCGCTCACCCCCGTCGTCAGCAATCAGGTCGACCAGGTCAACATGCCGCCCTGGGAGGGCGGATGGAGCATCATCGGACGTGGATCGCCGGTCGTCAGGTTCTCGCAGACGTTCACGCCGATGGCGTCGAGACTGACGGCGATCGAAATCGACATCATGACAGGCAATCGTGGACGTGGCGGCGACGACATCACGGTGACGATCGTCGACGGCGATCGCGTGCTCGCCCGCGCGTCGCGATTCGTCGCAGAAGGCTTCGATGGGGTGCTTCGTTTCGACTTCACGAGTCCTGACGTCATGGTGACGCCCGGCGTCGCCTTGCACTTGCTGGTGGAAGACACCAACAAGGACGTCTTTGGCTGGCGATATGGACGGGATACCTATCCAGGCGGCAGCGCGTATTTCAACGGCGCCCAGTGGAACAACGGCGCGTTCGACTTTCGATTCAGGACCTATGGCTCTTGATGCAGCTTTGGATTCAACAACGTGATGTCCCGGACGAGATACAGGCCGTAGAAAAGCAGCGGCACCGTCGCCAGCGTAGACCGACGACGGTGAACACCGCGAAGCCAAGGCCGAACATCACGACGGCCAGGCCGGCCAGCGACGAGACGATCGGATGGCGCTCGACGAGCCGGCGCACGCCGTGCGACCTACTTCGCCCGCGGGGCCGCTTCGTTCAGAAGGCCGTAGAACTGCGTGAAGACGTTGTCGCGTGCGGCGTGCTGGGCATGACAGTCGTAGCAGCGGTCCTTCGGCTCCGGCGCCGCGGAGGACCGGTATCCGCCCGCCATGGGCCCGCCAAAGCCGTAGTACGCCCAACCCTCGGCGACACGCGAGCTGTCTTTGACAGCCATCTCGACAACATGCACGTCGGTAGCAAACTGCCCCTGACGGGCCGGAGCGGCGTTGGTGCCAACCCCCTGAAGGACGAGCGCCAGCATCGTGCCTTCACGGAACGTACCGGTCTCCGTGAAATGACGGTAGGCGCTGGGCTCCATCAGCGTCGAGACGAACATCTCATGGTCCAGTGCGCCCTCGGCGTAGCTCAGGCCGAGGGACGAGCCGACGAGGATCCACTGCCGGTAGTCGCTCGGCAGGGTGAGGTTCCTGTTCGAGTCGTAGCGCGGCATCGTACCCGATGACGGTACTGCGGCCGGTGATTGCTCCGCGACCGCGAAGTTTCCGGCCGCCGCGACGGCAATCCACGCGAACAAGGCACTCGCGAGGATCAGACGATGGCCTGTTTGCGAACGGCTTGGCATGTGCAATGACCTCCTGCAACGATGATCATTCGACGTAGACCGGCGATCCAACATCTTTGCAGCGACATGCAGCCTTCACGTTTCACGGCCGTGGATCGACCGTTCGCTGCATTCACGGGTCAGCGCAACCGGGGCGAGAGGAGCGCCTCGACCTGCGCCTTGCGGGAGCGGCTCACGCTCACGTGCGACCCGTCCGACAGCAGCAGCCGAAGGCCGTCGCGATCGTCGGTCTCCCGCACGTGGCGCAGGTTCACGATGGCCATCCGATGAGCGCGGACGAACTCGTCCGGAGCCAGCCGCTCTTCGAGCGAGGCCAGCGAGGCCCGGACCAGGTGTTTCCCCCTGGTCGAATACACCATCACGCAATAGTCCTGCGCTTCGATCCAGACGATTTCCTCCGTCCGGAGCACGAGCGTCCGCTCGCCATGCCTGATCGAGAGCCGTTGCAGGTACCGGACGCCTGGCGACACCGGCCCGCCCGCCTCGGCTGGCTGAAGCTCGGCGGCCACGCCAGCCATCTGCTGCGCAAGCTCTCCCAGGTGCCGCTCGCGCACCCGCCGCTTCGCTCTGCCGAGCGCCTCGAGAAACCGCTCGTCGGAGAATGGCTTCAGGACGTAGTCGGTCGCGGCGATGCCGAATGCGTCCACCGCATACTGGCTGAACGCCGTCATGAAGACGACGACCGGCGATCCGCCGTGCAGATCTTCGGCGAGCTGCACGCCGCTCAGGCCGGGCATCTCGATATCCAGGAACACGATGTCCGGCCGCAGCTCGGCGATCGTCTGCTTCGCGCGCAGGCCGTCGCCGCATTCGGCCACGTCCTCCACTTCCGGATCGCGACGCAGCAGATTCACGGCTACCTGGCGGGCCAGCGGCTCGTCGTCCACCACGAGCACCTTGAACTTGGTCATCGAAGCGTCCGTTGCTCCTGCACGCCTGCCTGGGCAGGAAGCCGGATGTGGACGACGGTTCCGCCGCCGTCGGCGGGCTCGAGCGTCAGCTGCGCGGCCTGGTCGTACAAACGCTCGAGCCGCTGCCGCGTGTTCCGCAGCCCCGTGCCGGCGTGCCGGGTCAGGTTGAAGTCGTTCGGCAGTCCCGCGCCGTCGTCGCGGACCTGCACGTGGAGGTCGGCGCCCTCGACTGACGCGGCCAGTTCGAGGCGGCATCGACCCGAACGCTTCGCCAGGCCGTGCCGAAAAGCGTTCTCCACCACGGGCTGCAGCAGGAACGACGGCACCGCGCACGCCTCGGACTCCGGCGAAAGGTCGTAGGTCACCTCCAGCCGATCGCTGAAACGCGCGCGCTGCAGCTCGATGTATCGCTTTACGAAAGCAGCCTCGGCGCCGAGTGTGGTCGTGTGGTCGCGCGTGCCGTCAATGGTGGCCCGGAGCAGCTCGCTCAGCCCGAGCAGCATCGAAAGGGCGCGGTCGCCGGAGCGCGCGCGGATGAGCGAGCCGATCGAGTTCAGCGTGTTGAACAGGAAGTGCGGCTCGATCTCGAGACGCAACGCATCGAGCTGGGAGCGTGCGAGATCGGCCTCGAGGCGCGACTCGCGCAGCTCGAGAATCCGCGCGCGGTTATAGACCGCGATCGCCGATCCGGTGAGGAGTATGAGGCCGAAGACCAGCAGGTCCACCGGCAGCGAGAGCCGCTGCAGGATCAGCGCGGTCCCGAGCCGGAATGTCTGCACGGGCACGTACGGCTGGAACCAGACGGTGGACAACGACCCGATCAGTACGTGCACGGTGACGATTCCGAGGCCCGTGACGATCACCAGGAGCACGCGGTTCCGGAGTGGTGACGACCGATCGCTCAGCCGCGCGCCGAGCCGCAGGACCAACGGCGTTGCGGCCGCCCAGACGCTCCACGAGGTGAGCTGCCACGCGGCGATCCGGAGAAACGAGTGCCCGTGCGTCAGCATCGAGAGATAGATCTGCCCCGACACCGTCAACGCGATCAGGCTGGCGCCACCTGCCCCGAGCAGCAGCGCCCACCGGAGGGGCAAGACAGGAGAACCCGCGTCGGAGATCGCACGACGCTCGACTGGATGCATGAGCCGTCCGGACCGCAGGATAGCGGTCCGTGACGGCCGGGGCAAACGGGTTGCAGCGAAGGGCCGCGATCCGGCGGCGGCCGGCGTCACGCCTGCAGCGAAGCAAAGATCCGCTGCAGTCAGAACTCTTCAGGGGGTCAGACCCCATGACACGGATCGACTCATGGGGTCTGACCCCCTACGTGGCAACCGATGCACGTGGTCCGCTCGGTCGGGAGCGGTTTCTTCGTCTTCTTCCATTCCGACGCTCGAGCGGCGTACTCCGTGCCCGGAAGCATCGACTGGATCATCGTGTAGTAGGTCTCAGCCTGATCGGGCTTGTCCTGCCGGCTGTTGAGATCGCCAAGCCCCTGAAGAATCTCGCCCAGCCGGTGCGTCCCGAGGCTCTGGAGCTGGTCCTTCTTCAAGTCGAACAGCCGCTGGTAATCGGCGCGCGCGTTCTCGACGAGCCCAGGGTGGTTTGCAAACCTCGGCATGTAGGGCGTCTCGATGTACAGAAGAACCCCCCGCGCCATTCGGACCAAAGGGTTGTCGGGCTCCAGTTTCACGGCCTGGTTCATCTCGCCGGTCGCCAGCTGGAAGTTCTTGACCGATGCGCCGAAGTCCGCGGCCGGGTCGCCCCCCAGCCGGTTCAGTGAGAGCACGGCCGCGCCATGCCACGCGAGCACCTCCGCATCGTTCGGTGCTTCAGCCAGCCGTTTTGCGGAGGCGTCCAACCCGCGCCTCAGCGCC
>DASTDQ010000942.1:0-3101 GCA_035710305.1 Vicinamibacterales bacterium
AGTCGTGCCCGGCGCCACGCACACCTCTCGACCGTTGGCGAAGAAGGTCACGTCTTCGACCAGCGAGGGTCCGGCTTCGCCCTCGATGACGACCTTCAAGAGCACCGGTCCGCTGAGGTACGTGTCGTCGGTCGGCGAAACAAAGCGTAGTGTCGGCGCGGACTGCGACTGCCCTCCTGACCCGAGAACGAGCAACAGCATCGGCACGACGGCGAGATGACGCGTCATTTCGACGACTCCCGCGGCGCGGCAGCCCGTGCTGGTCCTGCGGCCACTGCGGCTGCGACGTAGTCTTCGACCGATTCCCTCGAGACGAGCTGTGCGTGACCGACGAGACCGAGCCAGTCGTCTTCGAAGATCGGCGGCGCGCCGTCGATATAGTCCTGCGCGGCGATCGCCAGCACCGCGGTGGCGACACCAGCGGGAACGCCGAGCGCGGCCAGATGCTCGGCCACTCGCAGGATCAACTCGCTGGCCACGGCTGGGCCGAGCTGCCCTGTTCCCGGGCGTCCGGCGAGACGGTCCCAGGCGCCCGCCGGGGGAAAGCGCGAGCAGTAGCAGCCCGACTGCGCCTCGTATGACCCTCCCCACGCATCGATGCGCTCCAGTTGGCGATCGGCGAGACCCAGTCGCAGCAACTCCGACGGCGCAAAGAGCGCTTCGATCCGATCGGGCTCCTTCTCCTGCGTCCATGCGAGCAGCTGCCGGCGCGCATCGCTCATCTGGACGGCGTTGGCGAGCTCGTCGAGCACGGCAGGATTGGTTCTCGAGGTCCGCACCCGCTCGCGGCCGCGTGTCACCGCCTCGCCGATCGAGCGGAGGTCGGCGGTGGCCAGGCTCCGGGAATTCAAGAGGGCGAGAGACTCGACGAGCGCCGCGCCGTCGTTCGGACTGATCCGCGGGGCAGCGGGAACCGTGTTCGTGGAAAGGCGCCGCAGACGCCTGTTGGCCAGTGCGAGGTCCAGACCGAGCAACGAACCGGTGTACCCCAGGCCGACGCCGTCGCCGTCGACGACCGGCCGGCGCCAGGCCTGACGCTCGGTGGAAGGCGCATTCGGCCGCGCAGCGAGTCCGAACCTGTGGCGATGGGACACGTCGGACTGCGGGCCGAGCAGCTCCTCTGGATCTCCGAGGAACGGCGCGTAAGCGAGCGCCACGAGCGTCTCGCCGAGAAGATCCTCCGCGAGCGCGACGATTGGCTCCGCGATGCGCGGCGCCCTCGACACATCCTGCGGCTTCTGAATCCTGCCCAGGTCGCGTGCCGCTCGATCGAGGATTCTCTTGATGTTCGGAACCTCGTCCGGGACGTCCGGCCACGGACGCGCGGCAGACAGTTTCGCGCTCGTGCTCGCGATCGACGCCGCGTGCGGCTTGATCGACTCGATCGTGAGGCCGTTCTGCCCGAGCGCCGCCGCGTGGCCGAACAGCGCAAGCACGTCGTCCAGGCTGTTGCCGCCCTGCTTCGACCGGATGGCCACGAGCTCGCGAAGCGAGGCGGACGCGATGTCGGTCACGTAGGACTCGCCTTCCCACGCAAACGGCGAACCGTCCTCTCCCGTCTCTGCCAGCGCGCGAAGAAGGCTCGATTCGAGCGGACGGGCGCCATCGGGATCGCGCGCGGGGAGCGACGGCAGGAGGCTGTTGTTGACCCAGGCCGCAAGGGCACCGCGGTAGCCTCTGTCGTCGATCGGCAGAGCCGCCAGCGACGAGACGAGCTCTTCGAGCCGCGGCGCCGCGACCGCCCCCGTCCGCGCCAGGCGGTCCAGCAGCGCGAGCGCGCCCTGAAACTGCGTCAGCAGCCGCACGGCCAGCGCCTGGTCCGACACGCCTTCGATGTGACGGGCATGGCGCGCGACGAGCGCAAACAGCGCGGGCCGGCGGATGCCGATTCGCTCGAGCGTCAACATCAACGCGGGGAATCGCCCGAAGCCGCGGAGCGCCACGAGGACGTCCTCGAGCTCCTGCTCGCGGACGCCGCCGAACACGCGGTGTCCAAACATCAGCCGCTCGAAGAGCGCGCGGCGCTCCGAGAACGCGTCGCGCATCGCGTGCTCGACGAGCCAGGCGGCGTCAACGACGCCGTCTTCGGACACGTCGCCCAGGAGGCGATCTCCGGGATCGGGCAGATCCACCGCCTCGAAGGCGCGCTCCCACAGTCGCCGGTACGAGGGGGACGCCGGTTCCCCCTCCTGTCCGACCGCCGCCAGCGCCAGGAGCGTCGCGGGATCGTAGAGCGGCCTCATGAACGGGCGCTCCGGAGCCACCCACGGCGAGTCCACATCGACGAACGTGCGATACAGCGCGCGAAATCGATCGAGCCGGATCTCGGGATTGCTGACCCACAGTCCGAGCGCGAACCGCTGGCGAGGAGCGTCGAGATGCGCAATCGCGTCGAAGAAATACGCCAGCCGGCCCGCGTCACGATCGAACAGCGCGCGTGCGAACCGATCGGCACGCTCCAGAGGCTCGCCCACGAGCTCCTTCCACACGTCCTCCGCCTCGAGACCTCCTGGCACGACGACGCGTCCCCGGTCGTCGACGCGGAACGAGCGGCCGAAGGCGGCCACCGATCCGGCGAGATCGCGATAGAGACGCTGGAGCAGCTCGCGGTTGCCCGCCACGAAGGCTCGCGTTCGAGGCGTCATCGTCTGCAGCCCGTAGAAGAGCAGAGACGCCTGTCGATCGCGCGCGATGGCGCTGAACACGGAACGCGGCGGAAGAGATCGCTCGAACACCACGCTCGTCCACGTCTCGAGCGGCAGCGGCGACGGCAGGTCGACGACGGTTGACGACGGCGTCACCGTCTCCCCCGCGTTGAGCCGCTTCACGACGGCCGACGTGTCGATGCCGGCTGAATCGAGCCGCTTTCGAAGCGACACGGCTTCGTCGTCGTCGTCCGGTTCTGCTGAATACGCTCCGCGCCGCTCTCGAAGGCGGATCCCCATGACCTCGAGCACGTCCCTGAGGACGTCGCGTTCGGAAGAATTCGTCGCCATCGCGAGGCTGAGGCCGCGTGTCCCGGTCCGCAGCATCTGGACCTCGAAGGCGTCCAGGGCCGTGAGCAACTGCTCGAACTCGACGGCGCGCGCATGCCGGTCAGC
>DASTDQ010000943.1:0-12766 GCA_035710305.1 Vicinamibacterales bacterium
GGCACCATGGTCTGGGGGGCACGCACGCTGGCCGGCAACGACAACGAGTGGCGCTACGTGTCGGTGCGCCGCTTCTTCAACATGGTGGAGGAGTCGGTGAAGAAGTCGACCTACTTCGCCGTGTTCGAGCCCAACGACGCCACGCTGTGGGTCAAGGTGCGCGGCATGATCGAGAACTACCTGATCGACAAGTGGCGCGAGGGCGCGCTCGCCGGCGCGCTGCCGAAGGACGCCTTCTACGTCAAGTGCGGCCTCGGCACGACGATGTCGGCGCAGGACATCCTCGAGGGACGCCTGCACGTCGAGATCGGCATGGCCGTCGTGCGGCCGGCCGAGTTCATCGTCCTCAAGTTCTTCCACAAGCTGCAGACCTCCTGAGGTCGTGAGAAGGAGTAGGCATCATGCCGCAGTATCCGATACCAGTCTTTCACTTCACCGTCGAGTGGGGCGGCACGCGAGTGGGGTTCTCCGAGGTCACCGGCCTCACGCAGGAAAACCAGGCGATCGAGTATCGCGACGGCTCGTTCCCCGAGTACTCGTCGATCAAGATGCCGGGCATCCGCAAGTTCAGCAACGTGACGCTGAAGCGCGGCATCGTCAAGGGCGACAACCAGTTCTTCAAGTGGCTGAGCACGGTGAAGCTCAACACGGTCGAGCGGCGGAACCTCGTGATCAGCCTGCTCAACGAGGAGCACCAGCCGGTGATGGTGTGGAAGGTGATGAACGCCTTTCCCGTCAAGGTCGAGGGGCCGCAGCTGAAGGCGGCTGGCAACGAGGTCGCGATCGAGTCGATCGAGATCGCGCACGAGGGCCTCGAGCTGCAGAACGAGTAGCGCGGGCCGATCGACCCTGGGGGGCTGAATGCCGAACTACTACCCGCCCGTCTCGTTCCACTTCCGCGTGGACGTGCTCGGCCTGTCGAAGGGCAACGACGTCCGCTTCAGCGAGGTGAGCGGCCTGTCGCTCGAGGTGCTCACGGAGGAGGTGGCCGAGGGCGGCGAGAACCGGTTCGTCCAGAAGTACCCTGGCCGCGTGAAGTATCCCGAGCTGCTGCTGAAGCGCGGGTACCTGGTGAAGTCGGATGTTTTCGGGTGGATTCGCGACTGCGTCGAGCGCGACCAGATCGAGCCGAGAAACGTGGACGTGATGCTGCTCAACGAAGCCCATGAGCCGCTGGTGACCTGGCACGTCGTGAACGCGTTCCCGACCAAGTGGGCCACGAGCGACCTGAACGCCTCGTCCAACACCGTCGTCATCGAGACGCTGCAGCTCTATTACCAGCACTACAGCGTCGACCGGTCGTGAGCCATGCCCATCATCGTGGACGAGATCGTGATTTCCGTTGAGGTATCCAACCAGGCTGCCGGGGGCGCCGGGCCCGCATCGGCGCCGACGCCGACCCGGGACCGGCAGAACACCGTCGAGGAATGCGTCGAGCGCGTCCTGCAGATCCTCCGCGAGCGGGAGGAGCGGTAGCCGTGGCCGATCGGGGCACGCTCGAGCGCCTGGTGATCAAGGCCTACGAAGCGCCCGACTACTCCGGGTCGCCCGTCGCCACGTTCGAGGCCTACGTCAACCCGAACGAGATCACGCTGGCGTACGAGATTGAGTACGACGCGGCGCAGGGCGCGGGCACGACCGGCAGCCGGATGAATTTCAAGAACATGAAGCCGGGCGACCTCTCGCTCACCTTCTTCATCGACGGGACGGGCGCCAACGGCCGCCCGATCGACGTGCAGCAGCGCGTCGAGTCCTTCCAGACGGCCACCGGCTACAACGGGAAGATCCATCGGCCCAACTACCTGAAGGTCGTCTGGGGCACGCTGCAGGTCAAGCGCTGCGTGCTCAAGTCGGCGTCGATCGCCTACAAGATGTTCAAGGCCGACGGCGTGCCGCTGCGCGCCGTGATCACGGCCACGTTCACCGACAACTCCGACGACCAGACCCGCGTGGCGCTCGCGCAGGACGAGTCGCCGGACCTGACGCACGTACGGCTCGTCGCGGCCGGGGACACGCTGCCGCTGCTCTGCTCGCGCATCTACGGCGACCCGCTGCGGTATCTGCAGGTCGCGCGCGCGAACGGCCTGGACGACTTCCGCCGTCTCGAGCCGGGCACGCGTCTCGTGTTCCCGCCGCTGGAGCGATAACCCGTGGCCACCCGCGCGCTGCCGATCCCAGCCACGCACCGCGGATTCACCGTCAAGGCCGCCGGCGCGGAGGTGCCGCGCCAGCACCAGCTGCTCGCGGCGACGGTCGTCAAGACGGTCAACCGCGTCTCGTCCGCGCGGCTCGTGTATCTCGACGGGTCCGCGTCGGCCGGAAAGTTCCCGCTCGCCGACGACGCCCTGTTCGTGCCGGGCCAGGAGATCGAGGTGCTGGCGGGACCGGCCGGCAGCCCGGTCTCGATCTTCGCGGGCGTCGTCGTCCGTCAATCGGTGAAGGTGCGCGACGCCAGCGCGCCCCAACTCATCGTCGAGTGCCGGCACAAGGCGGCCAAACTGACCGTTGGCCGCAAGAACGCGTACTACATGGACCAGAGCGACAGCGACATCGTCTCGGCCCTTCTCGGCGACGCGGGCCTCTCGGCAAGCGTCGAGAGCACGCCGCTGAAGCACAAGCAGCAGGTCCAGTACCGATCGACCGACTGGGACTTCCTGCTGGCCAGGGCGCGCGCCAACGGGAAGCTCGTGCTGACCAACGACGGGACGGTCGCGGTCAAGGCGCCGACGACCAGCACGACGCCGAGCGTCACGCTGCAGTTCGGCGCGACGGTCCTCGAGCTCGACGCGGAGATCGACGCGCGCGTCCAGTTCGCCGGCGTCAAGGGCATCTCCTGGGACCCTGCCCAGCAGAGCCTCGTCGAGAGCGACGCCTCCGCCCCGCGCGTCGCCACGCCGGGCAACCTGACGAGCGACGACCTCGCGGCGGTCGTCGGCCTCCCGAGCTACGACCTCCGGCACGCGGCGATCGTCGAAGACGAAGCCAAGGCGTGGGCCGACGCCGAGTGGCTGCACTCCGCGATGAGCAAGGTGAGCGGCCGCGCCAAGTGCGAGGGCGTCGCGACGGTGAACCCGGGCGACGTCGTGTCGCTCGCCGGCGTCGGCGAGCGGTACAACGGCACGGCGTTCGTGACGGGCGTGCGCCACGACTTCGACCTCGTCTCGGGCTGGAAGACCAACGTGCAGTTTGGAGGCCTGTCGTCCTCGCCGTCGGAGGATCCCGACCGGACCGCGCCGCAGGCCGGCGATCTGCTGCCCGCGGTGCACGGCATGCAGGTTGGCGTCGTGACCAGCAACGAGGATCCCGACGGCGAGCACCGCGTTCGCGTCAGGCTGCCGCTCGTGGACAACGACGAAGACGGCGTCTGGGCGCGCGTGGCCAGTCTCGACGCCGGAGCCGATCGCGGGTTCTTCTTCCGGCCCGAGATCGGCGACGAAGTCGTCGTCGGCTTCTTCGACGACGACCCCCGGCGCCCGGTGATGCTGGGGATGCTGCACAGCAGCGCCAATGCCGCGCCGCTCAGCGGCTCCAACGACAACCACGAGAAGGTGTACCAGAGCCGCTCGAAGTTGAAGCTGTCGTTCAACGACGACACGAAAGTCATCGAGATCTCGACGCCGGCGGGCAACACCCTCACGCTCAGCGAGGCCGACACGGCGATCACGATCGCCGACCAGAACAGCAACACGCTGAAGATGACGCCCGACGGCATCACGGTCGAAAGCAGCAAGGCGCTCACGCTGAAGGCGGGCACCACGCTCCTGCTCGAGTCGGGGACCTCGTTCAGCATGAAGGGGGGCAGCGCCGTGAAGGTCGAAGCGTCGGGGTCGGCCGAGCTCTCGAGCTCCGGGACGACCACGATCAAGGGCTCGCTGGTGCGGATCAATTGAGCGGAGATGCCGGATGCCACCAGCCGCGCGCATCGGAGACGTCAGCAATCACGGCGGCACGATCACCGGCCCGGGCGTGCCGACGGTGCTCGTCGGCGGGCAGCCGGCCGCGGGCGCGGGCGACATCCACGTCTGCGTGCTGCCGCCCAACACGCACCAGCCGACCGTCAGTCCGTTTCCGATGGGGAGCACGACGGTGCTCGTCGGCGGCAAGCCGGCGCTGCGCACGTCGGACGCGTGCCTGTGCGGAGCGATGGCGGCCGTGGGCGCGCCCACGGTGCTGGTGGGAGGGTAGGCGATGGCTGACGACGCGCTGAACGCGCCATCGTTTCTGGGCCGCGGATGGAGCTTCCCGCCGGAGTTCGTCCAGGCGTCCGGCGACGTCGTGATGACCGAAGAGCAGGCCGACATCGACGCCAGCCTGCGCGTCCTCTTCGGCACCGCGGCGGGCGAACGCTTTCTGGTGCCGACCTACGGGCTGGATCTGCACGAGCTGCAGTTCGAGCCGGTGAGCACGTCGATGCGGACGTTCCTGCAGGACCGCATCAAGACGTCCATCCTCGTGCACGAGCCGCGCATCACGCTGCTGTCGCTCGAGGTGCGCAACCCGACCGAAGCCGACGGCATGCTGCTCATCGTCGTGGAGTACGCGATCCGCGCGACCAACTCCAGGTTCAACCTCGTCTACCCGTTCTACTGGAACGACGCGACGGAGGTTGCGATGCCGACCGGGGGGCGCTGAGTGGCTGACGACCCGACCCTGCGGAACGCGATCGCGCGGCCTGGCCAGAGCCAGCCCGAGCGCCTGCCGAAAGAGCTCGGCGGCCACTTCGTGGACGTGGACGAGCGAACGCCGGCGTCTCTGTTGGGTTATGCGCGCTCGCTGGCGGGAACGATTCCGTTTATCGGACCGGGCAACCAGGAGCAGACGGGAGGGTGGACCGCCTTCTTCGATCAGCAGGCGGTTCCGGAGCAGACGAAGGCTCCGATGGCGTTGTACGACGCCTTTCTCCACCTGTACGACCGGGGCCCTCGCGCGGCAATCAACCGCCTGACCGGCGCGCATCTCGATTTCTTCTACCAGCGCGTGCTCGGCTTCCGGCCGCGGCCGGCGCGCCCCGATCTCGCGCACGCCGTGATCACCTTGAAGAAGGGTTCGCCGGCCGTTCGCGTGCTGCCGTGGCACCTGCTCGCCGCCGGCAAGGACGCGACCGGGGCCGATCGTTTCTACGCGCCGACCACCGCGGTGATCGTCAACACGTCACGGGTCGCGTCGGTGCGATCGGTCTTCGTGGACCAGGCCTCGAACGGGCAGGTGCGCTTCGCGCCGGTGGCGAACTCTTCGGACGGCCTTGGCGGGCCGCTGCCCGAGGAAGCCCCCCAATGGCGGCCCTTCGGTCATCGCGAGCTCCCGGCAGCCGACATCGGCTTTGCCATCGCCTCGCCCATCCTGCGCCTGAAAGAAGGCACCCGCAGGATTACCGTGACGCTCACGGTGGACAACGCCGCAGCGCTCAACGCGTCGGCGCTCGGCCGTGCATTCGAGGCGTTCCTGACGGGCGAGAAGCAGTGGCTCGGTCCCTACGCCGTCGCGGCGACGCTGTCCTCCTCCGGCGTTCTCGAGCTCCGCATCGAGCTGACGGGCAGCGAGCCCGCCGTCGCCGATTACCACGTCAAGACACACGCGCACGCCTACACGACGGATGCCCCGGTCCTGCAGCTGCTGCTCAGGCCGGGGCCCGGGCTCGACTACGGCGAGGTGAGCCGTCTTCGCGTGCAGAAAGCCCGGCTCTCGGTGGATGTCGCCGGCGTCGCGAGCCTCACCCTCGAGAGCGACGCCGGGACGCTCGATCCGAAGAAGGCGTTCCTGCCGTTCGGCCCCGAGGCCGCCGCCGGCTCGCGCTTTCTGATCGGCTGCGACGAGGCGTTGTCGAAGAGCCTCTCGCGGCTGGACCTGACGCTGCAGTGGAAGGGCGCCCCGGTGGCGTTTGCGACGCAGTACGCCGAGTACAGCGCCGGATTCACCGTCAACAACAGCGCGTTCGTCGCCTCGGCGGTGTTCAAGGACCGCGCGTCCGAGCATTCCTCCGTCGAGACGCTGTTCGATCCATCGGATGCCACGCGTCCGTTCGTCGTGCAGCTGCTCTCGAACGCCGCGCCTCCCAGCCCGAAGGCGACCGGGTTCTACGTGTACGCGCTCAGCCGGGCGCGCACCGCGTGGGGCCGGCTGCTCGCGCAGAAGATGGTGCTCAGGCATCCGACGTCGCAATCGTTTCTCCAGCAGCCGCCCGAGGCGCGTCCGGGTTTTGTCAGCCTGGTGCTGGCGCGCGGCTTCCTTCATCAGGCGTACCGGCAGCAGTCGGTGGCCCGAATCGTCGATCGCCTGTCGAACTCGAAGCTGCCGCTTCTGCAGGAGCCGTACACGCCGACGCTCCAGAGCCTGGCGCTCTCGTATACCGCGCAGACGGCCGAGGTCGCCGTGTCCTCGACGAGCGCGGACGACTTCGCGCAGTTCGACGTCCAGTTCTTTCACGTGGGTCCCTTCGGGCAGATGCGCGACCACGGGCATCAGCGGGCGGCGATGGCGTTTGTCACCGACACCCAGGTGCCGCTGGTGCCGGTCTACGAGCAGCGAGGCGAGCTGCTCGTCGGGCTCACGGAGCTGGCGGCGGGAGACAGCGTGAGCGTGCTGTGTCAGGTCGCCGAGGGCAGCGCGAACCCCGATGTGCCGGCTCAGCCTCCGCAATGGTTCGTGCTGTGCGACAACTACTGGAAGCGGCTCGGCGCGGAGGGCGTGGTTCGAGACACCACCAATCGGCTGCTCGCCAGCGGGGTGGTGACCTTCGTGATTCCGGCGGAAGCGACCGTGGAGAACACGATCATGCCGCCGGGCTACATCTGGCTGAAAGCCGCCACGTCCCAGGACCCCGAGTCCACCTCGAAGATGGTCGACGTCGCCGCCAACGCCGTGGAGGTGCAGTGGGTGATGGCCTCCGAGGCCGCGGCCGCGGCCCACCTGGCGACGGCGCTGCCGGCTGGCTCGATCGTCAAGCTGTCCACGCCGATCCCGCAGGTCGTCAAGGTCACGCAGCCGTTTGCCTCGTTCGGCGGCAGCCCCCGGGAGGACGAAAACGGGCTGCGCACGCGGGCGGCCGAGCGCCTGCGGCACAGAGACCGGGCGATCACGCCCTGGGACTACGAGCGCATCGTGCTCGACGCGTTTCCGTCGGTGCATCGCGTGAAGTGCATTCCGCACGCGCGGCCGGGAGCCTGGATGACGCCCGGTCACACGCTGATCGTGGTCGTTCCCGACCTGCGCAACCGGAACGCGCCCGATCCGCTCCGGCCGAAGGTGGATGCCGACACCATCGTCCGGATCACGGACCTGCTCCGCGCGCGCATGCCCGGGCAGGCACGGATCGCCGTGAAGAATCCGGTCTACCAGCGCCTTCGCGTGTCGTGCAAGGTCAGGTTCCACACGGGGTACGAGTTCAACTTCTACCGGGGCGAGACGGTGCGCGCCCTCATCCGGATGCTGTCCCCGTGGGCGTTCGACGCCAGCCGGCCCCTGACCTTCGGCGGCCGTGTCTATCGATCCACGCTGCTGAACTTCATCGAGGAGCTGCCGTTTGTCGATTACGTGACCGACTTCACGCTGCTCACCGGCGTTGACGGCGGGACGCTGACGGCCGTCGAGTACGCCGAGCCGCAGACGCCGGATGCGATTCTCGTGTCGGACCGCATGCACGAGATCGGGGAGGCGGTGAGCACATGACGGCCTCGCTCACGCTCGCCAGGGAGCGGCCGGCCGAGCTCGGTCTCGACCAGCCCCGGCTCTACGCGCTCGGGCTCGATCGTATCCGGACGCTTGCCGGCGCGACGTGGACCGATCACAACGTCCACGATCCAGGCATCACGGCGCTCGAGCTGCTGTCTTATACGCTGACCGATCTGGCGTACCGCGCGTCCTTCCCGATCGAGGACCTTCTCTGCGGCAGCGATCAGTTCGTGCCGATCTCGGCGGCGAAGATGCTGCCGAACCAGCCGATGACGATCCTCGACTACCGGAAGCTGATGATTGACGTGCCCGGCATCCGCAACGCCTGGCTGGAGCCGATCGAGCTTCTCTACTTCGCCGACCTCACGAGCGGCGAGATCCTGCTCCAGAACCCGAACACGCCCGGGATCAAGGACATCCTCCTTCGGGGCGTCTACGTCGCGAAGATCGAGTTCGACGATCCGGCGCTCTCGAATCCCGACAAGCTCGCGCTCCAGGGCGAGGTGTACACGCGCCTCCAGGCGCACCGCAACCTGTGCGAAGACTTCGCCGGCGTCAGCACCGTCAGCGAGCAGCGCTTCCTGCTGTGCGGCGAGATCGACCTTGCGCCGGACGCCGACGTCGCCGCCGTCCACCTGGAGATCCTGCGCCAGGTGCAGGACTATCTCGCGCCGGCAGTCCGCCGCTACACCCGCGACGAGATGCTCGCCAGGACGAAGCCGGACGGCTCGCCCTACACCGCGGCCGATCTGTTCGACGGTCCGCTGCTCGAGCACGGCTTCATCGACAGCGCCGAGCTCGAGGCCGCCGATCTGCGGACGGACGTGCGCCTGTCGGACGTCATCAGCCGCGTGATGGACATCGCGGGCGTCCGCGCGGTCCGCGAGCTGGTGATCGGCCCGGAGCCGCCTCCGAACACGGAGGTCCCGATCGAGAACCGATGGCTGGTGCCGGTCGAACCGGGCAGGCGGCCCTCGCTCAACACGGCAAAGTGCCGCGTCGTCTACTACAAGGGCAGCATCCCGATCGTGCCGGCTCCCGTCGCGGCGCTTCCAGCCGTCGCGCCGCCGCCGATCGCCTGCGAGGACGTGCCCATTCCCGGCGGCCGCCGGAGAGACCTGCGGCAGTACACCTCGGTCCAGCAGCACTTTCCGGCCGTGTACGGCATCGGCGCGAACCCGCTGCCCGAAAGCCTTCCCCCCCGGCGGCGCGCGCTCGCGCGGCAGCTCAAGGCGTATCTGCTGTTCTTCGATCAGGTGATGGCGAACTTCTGCGCCCAGCTCGCCAGCATGCCGGCGCTGTTCGAGATCGCCACCGCCGACACGCCGACCTACTTCGCGCAGATCGTCAGCCGCGCGCCGGAGTACCTGGACATCTACGGTGTCGAGCCGGGCGACGCCGACACGCTGGCGACAGTGCTGGCCAACGGCGTGGAAACCGTCGCGGCGCGCCGCGCGCGGCGCACGCGCGTCCTGGACCATCTGATCGCGCGCGTCGCCGAGCGGTTCCAGGACTACGCGCAGATCATGGAGTCGGTGTTCGGCGCCACCGCCGCCAGCCTGCTGGAGGACCGGCGTAGCTTCCTCGAAACGTGCCCCGCGATCGGGCGGGATCGCGGCCTCGCCTACGACTACACCCAACAGAACGCGCTCTGGGATACGACCAACGTCTCCGGCCTCGAGAGGCGCCTTGGACGCCTGCTCGGCATAGGCGACGTGCGGCGGCGCGATCTGACGACCGTGGCGCCGGGCGCCGACGCGGCGATCACCGGATCGGCGCCGAATGTCGGCTACACGCTGACCGACGGCGCCGCTCCCGGCGCCGCAGTCCTGCTCAAGGAAGACGCCGCTTTGGCCACCGAGGACGATGCGCGCGCGCAGATGCTGCGTGCGTTCGAGCTGGGGCAGTGGAGCTCGACCTACGTGCGGACGCAGAGACCGAACGGGAAGTGGTTCTTCACGATCGTGTCGAAGACCAACGAGGTCGTGGGCCGAGGCGAGGACGTCGATACCCCGGAGGCGCTCGAGGAGGCCATCGTCGCGCTGCGCACCTATCTTCGCCGCCACTACAGCCGCGAGGGGTTCTACGTCATCGAGAACATCCTGCTGCGGCCCGAGCAGGCCGCCGACGCGTCGCTGCACTTCTGCGTCGATCCCGACTGTGACGACTGCGGGGGCGACGACCCGTACTCCTGGCGCCTTCACGTGATCCTGCCGGCGTACGCCGGCCGCTTCAACGACATGGGATTCCGCCGCTTCGTCGAGCAGACGATCCGCGAGGAAGTGCCGGCCCACATCCTGCCGAAGATCTGCTGGATCGACGAGGCGGCCATGGCCGACGTGCAGAAGGCGTATCGCGAGTGGCTCGAGGTCCGCGCCGGCCTCGCGCCTGGCGAGCGGACGGCGCGCATCGCGGCGCTCGTTGACGCGCTCACGAAGGTGAAGAGCGTGTACCCGGTTCAGAAGCTGATCGCCTGCGGCGGCGTCAGCGCCGACGCCAAGTTCATCATCGGGCAGACAGCACTCGGAACGAAGCAGAGCAACAACTAGACGTACGTAGTGTCCGGCTTCAGCCGGACCGGGAGCAATCATGGCCAGCGTCATTCAGCATCTCACCGACGTGTCGACCGGCTACAAGGTGTTCGAGGACAACCAGGTCCTGACCAAGGAGCCGCTGAACGGGCTTGTGGACTACCTCGACGATCATCAGCGGCTCACGCGTGTGGCCCTGATGGGCGTCGGCATCGTCGCCGGGCTGCGCCTGTCGGTCAGCAACAATGTGGTCGTGCTGACGAAAGGTATCGGCGTCACGACCGACGGCGATCTGATCCGCGTGCCCCGGGACCTCGAGTACACGAGGTTTCGCACGTACGACGAGACTGCCCCCAGGTACGACCCGTTCTACGACGGCCAGAGCATGGTGGTGAAGGTATTCGAGCTGGTGCCGGAGGAAGTGGACACCGCGGCGACACTCGACACCTTCAGCACGGCAACGGGCAAGAAGCTCGACGAGATGGTCGCCCTTCTCCTGATGGAGAGCTTCCTCAAGGATCAGGACCTCTGCACGGGCGGCGACTGCGACAACAAGGGCAAGGACGCCCTCGGCAACGTCAGGCTGCTGGTGCTCGATCAGAACGACATCGGACCGTTGATCTCGAAGATCGAGACGCTCGACACGGTGTCGCAGGCGTTCTCGCCGCTCTTTGCGGATCGCGTCGCGCTCAGCGCCCAGACCAGCTCGGCGGCGGCGCTCAATCAGGCGTACCGGACGGCAGCCAACGCCACGCGCGATCGGCTGAAGCAGGCGCTGCAGGGCCAGGTCGTCAGCGCCGCCGGCATGCTCGGCGAGGTGTTCACCGGCAACCCGGCGCCCGGCTGGACTGCCAAGCTGGACACCGCCGTTCCCGACACGGGCATCCAGGCCTACTACGACTTTCTCAGCGATCTCGTGGACGCGTACAACGCGCTCGGCGAGTCGCTCGCCGGCGAGACCTCACTCCTGTGTCCGGCGCTCGATCTCTTCCCGAAGCACCTCCTGCTCGGCGTCGTGGGCGTGCCCAGCCCGCCGCCGTTGCTCAGAACCGGCTTCTATCCGTCGCCGCTCGTGCGCGCTTCCGCCGAGGCGATCGCGCGCGGGCGCTTCTTCGCCAGGCGGATCGACACCCTGATCTCCAGCTTTACCCCGGCCGTGAACGCCGCGGCGCCGATCACCGTCACGCCCAGTCAGACGGCCGATCGCCCACTGGACGACCGCGCGATCCCCGCCTACTACACGGTGGACATGGCTGCCGCGCGGCCGATTCACAACGCCTGGAGCTTTGCTCGCGAACGTCGCGCGCAGGCGCGGTTCAACTATTCGGCAAACGGGCCGCTCTATGAAGCCACCGGAGCGGCGGCCGCGCCGTTGAAGGCGCGGATCGACGGGTTCTCGTTCTTCAGGATCGAAGGGCACCTCGGCAAGCAGGTCGTCCCGGCCGTCCAGCAGATCGAGGCCACGATCGCGCAGGCCAACCTGCCGTTCGCGGTGCGCTCGGTGCTGATCGGCGGCACACGCCCGCAGATCCAGATCAAGCCCACCATCCGCTACACCGATCTGCACCGGTTCCATCACCTGATTCGCCACGACCTCACGTCGCAGCTCGACGACGTGATGGCGCACAACGACCGGTTCAAGGCGGATGTGGACCTGGCCGTGGACGGCAAGTTCCTCGACGATCGCGCCGCCGGCGAGACCGTGTCGATCAAGGGCCTCGCCGCGAACACGCGTCAGCAGGTCCAGACGGTGGCAACGAGCGCGAAGACCAAGCTGGCGCGTCCCTACAGCGCATACAAGGCCGGCACCTGGCACGACGACGTCAAGGAGACGATCAACCAGTCGGCCACGATGCGCCTGAGCCTGAGTGATGTGTCGAAAACCGAGATGACGTCGCCGCTGGACTCGCTGGTCGGCAACCGGCACGTCCTGTGGGCCGAATGGCTGGACGAGATCATCGGCCAGCGCGAGGTCCAGGAGGACGAGAAGCTGCTGTTCGCCAACTTCATCACGCAGCACCCGGGCGCGGACCACGCCGCCGGCGTACCGCGCGGCGGCACCTTCGTGCTCGTCTACGACAGCGCCGGCATCGTCATCGCCGACTGCGCGCTGTCGTACCACTGGCCGGAAGCGTCGGAGCCCGAACCGGATCAGCCGCCGCTCACGCCGCCGAAGAGCCGGCCGCCCATCGTGATCGACAAGGGCTGGCGCGTGCTGAAGCCGGTGCAGCGGCAGATCCTCGACAGCGTCAACCCGCGGCTGGACGACTTCCAGAAGAACTACCTGCAGACGATCAAGGACTCGGTCCAGATCTTCACCCCGGCCAAGGATCTGGTTGGCGGGATCGAGGAGCCGGGGTCGATCCTCAAGGATCCCGTGTTCAAGGATCCCGGGTTGAAAGTGCAGCTGGGAGACACGATTGCCAAGCAGCGGCGCGTCGAGGAGATCCGCAAGCTGCTGGTGCCCCCGACGCTCGAAGCGACGAAGCGTACGCAGCTGGAGCAGCTGCTGAAGGTGGCCGATTCCGAGCTTGGCCAGTCGATCAAGGAGACCACGCGCGTCATCA
>DASTDQ010000944.1:0-2007 GCA_035710305.1 Vicinamibacterales bacterium
GGCCACGGCCGTGAAGCCGAGGTTGCGCCGAAGCCCGCGGGCGGCGATGCGGAGGTCCCGAAGCACGGACTCCATTGGACTCAGGCCCGGCCGAGAAGCACATCAATCGGCGTGCCGTCCAGGAGGCGGGGAAAAAGTGCCTGTTCAGGCACAGGTTGTCCGATCGTGGGACGCTGCGTCCGCGCGCGGGACGCGGTTACGATAGATCTCAGGATGCCATCCCGCAGTGCGACAGCCATCGGCGTGTTGGTGGTATGCCTGTGCGCGGCCGTTGCGCCGGCACAGGATCGTCCGCTGCCCGACCAGGAGGCCTTTCTTCGCGAAACCCGCAGGCACCTCCAGACCGACGCGACGCTGCAAAGCAGCTACATGTACGTCGAGACGCGGCGCGAGCAGGAGCTCGACGGGAAGGGCCGCGTCAGCGAAGACCGCGTGCGGGTCTACGAGAACTACCCCGGCCTTCCCGGCCAGCCCCGGTGGGAGCGCCTCATTGCCGAAAACGGGCGTCCGGTGTCTCCCGAGAAGCTCGCGGAGCAAGACCGGGACCGGCAGCAGGATGCCGGGGAGGCCGCTCGACGTCTGACCAACCAGCCCGCGGACGAGCGCGCGCGCCTGGAGCGCCAGCGGGAGAGGCAGCTCCGCGAGATGGAGCGGGCCATCGACGACATCATGACCGTGTACGAAATCCGCATGGTCGGTCGTGAGGCGATCGAAGGCCACGACACGATCGCCTTCTCGCTCACGCCGCGGCCCGATGCGAAGCCGAAGACCCGCGAAGGGAGCCAGATGAAGAAGTTCAGCGTGAAGGCGTGGATCAGCGAGTCCGATTACGAGTTGGTACGGCTCGAGGCGAAGGCCATCGACTCGCTCTCCTGGGGCCTCGGCCTGCTGGCGCGCCTGCACAAGGGCGCGCAGCTGACCTTTCTGCGTCGCAAGGTGAACGGGGAGGTCTGGCTGCCGGCGATGTTCAACTACAGCGGAAGCGCCCGCGTCGGACTCGTCTGGACGCTTCGACGGAGCGGCGCGTCGGAGTATTCGGGCTACCGCAAGTTCTCGGTCGATACGTCCACGACGTTCAATACCCCGAAGTAGCGCGACACTGGTCAGGACTGTTCGACGTACCCGTCTTTCAACTTGATAATCCGGTCTCCGTACGACGCGTTCAGCTCGGAGTGCGTCACCTGGACGATCGTCGTCCCCTGCTCGTTGAGCCGCTTGAAGAGCTCCATGATCTCCTGCCCCTGCGAGGAATGCAGGTTGCCCGTCGGCTCGTCGGCGAGGATCACCGCGGGGTTGGCGACGATGGCGCGCGCCACGCCGACCAGCTGCTGCTGCCCGCCCGACAGCTGATTGGGATAGAGATCCTTCTTGGCCACGATGCCGAAGCGGTCGAGCACGCTGGCGACCGTGCCCTGGCGCTCCGACTTCCTGACGTCGCGATAGGAGAGCGGCAGCTCGATGTTCTCGTAGACCGTCAGGTTGTCGAGCAGGTGATAGCTCTGAAACACGAACCCGATGTGACGCTTCTGCAGCGCCGCCCGGTCCTTGGTCTGCAGCCGGTGCACCGGATGCCCCATCAGATGGTACTCGCCGGACCATGCGCTGTCGTGCAGCCCCATGATGTGCAGCAGCGTCGATTTGCCCGCGCCGGACGGCCCCATGATCGAGACGAACTCGCCTTCTTTGATCTCGGCGGTCACGCGGCGCAGCACGTAGGTCGTGCTCGTGCCATGCGCGTAGGCCTTCTCGACGTTGCGGAGCTGGACGAGTGGTCCGCCCGCGGGCTGGGCGTCCGGCGGCTGAGCCTCGGGGCGCGATCGGGAAAACAGCATGACAGCAGGATACTCCAGTCCGCCGGGCTACGGACGTCGGTCGTCTGACTCGCGCGCCAGCAGGGAAACGACGATGTGATGGCCCGGCGAGACGGGCAGCGCCCGCATCCAGGGGAACTCGACGCGCAGGTTCAGCACGCGCACCTCGAGATCGATGCCCGTTCGCGGCTCGATC
>DASTDQ010000945.1:0-5256 GCA_035710305.1 Vicinamibacterales bacterium
GCGATCAGCACCTCGACGACCTGGACGCGCTCGTCACCGAGCTCCATCGGAGCCTGCCGGCCGGATCGGCGTCCGATGCCGACGACGCCCTGACGCTGGCCACGTGGCTGGGTCAGGTGCGCACGATGGACGGGAGCGATCTTCTTCTCGTGGCGGGCCAGCCGCCGCTCGTCAAGATCAAGGGAGTCGTGTCGCCCCTGCCAGGACATAGCTTGACTGGTGAGGAGATCGAGAGCGTCGTGTCTTCCGTCGTGCCGTTCCGCCTCCGCGAGCGGTACCGCGCTGGTGAGGCGATCGATCTGGCCTTTACGCTTCGAGGGTTCGGCCGCTTCCGCGTGAACCTTCACCGGGAGCGCGGCCACGCGGCGGCGGCCATCCGCGCGCTGCCGACACGAATCCCTCGAATTCCCGAGCTGCACTTCTCGCACGACATTGCGATCCTCGCGGAGCTGCCCCGCGGATTGGTGCTGGTCTGCGGCCCTATGGGATCGGGCAAGACCACGACGCTTGCCGCACTCATCGCCGAAATCAACGCGAGGTATTCGCGGCACATCGTCACGGTAGAAGACCCCATCGAGTACGAACACCCCCACGGTCGGTGCGTGATCGAGCAGGTGGAGATCGGGCTTGACGCACCAGACTTCCCTACCGCGCTTCGTTCCGCCGTCCGTCAGGCGCCCGACGTGATCGTCGTCGGCGAGATGCGCGATCCCGAGACGATGCGAATCGCGCTGTCGGCGGCCGAGACCGGTCACCTGGTGCTGGCCACCGTGCACGCGACAGACGTCGCCGCGGCGGTATCGCGGATCGCCGACGGATTCCCGGTCGAGCGGCAGAACGCCGTCCGGCAGGAGCTCGCCATGGCGTTGGCAGCCGTGCTCACTCAGTCGCTCGTCCCGACGCGCACGGGAACGATCGTGCCGGTCGCCGAACTTCTGCTCGTCAGCTACGGGGCCCGGCAGCACATCCGCAAGAACGCGCTTCAGCACCTGAACCAGGAAATCACCATCACTCGCAAGGCTGGCTCGTTCACGCTGGAGGAATCGCTCGCGAGGTTCGTGCAGAACGGCGTGCTCGACAGGGCCGAAGCGATGCTGCGGGCGGCCCACGCGGAGGAACTGGAGTCTCTCCTCCGCCCCCGCGCGTGACCATCGCGCGTCAGCGGCTCTTCATCGCGTTGCGTGCCGCCTTGGTGATTGCATGCGTGGCGGCAACAGTGGCAGCCAGTCCCAGCGCGAGCAGGGCGTAGTACTCGGGACCTCTGGGCGGCACGACACCTGCGGCAACCCTGGCGACGTCCCCCGCCACCTTGCCGTAGTAGACATACACAACGATCGCCGGCAGCATGCCCACCGACGCCACGAGATAGTCCCGGTATCGCGCGCCGCTCAGCGCGAGTGCGTAGTTCAACAGGACGAACGGCACGGCCGGAGACAGGCGAAGCAGGAACATCACCCACGCTCCCTCGCCTGTGACCGCGTGCCGGACGGCGGCTACGCGAGGATCGCGGTCCAGCCGCCGAAGCAGGCGCGAGCGCGACAACGGCGACGCGATGACGAACACCGCGGACGCCCCGAGGACGGCGCCGGCAAAGACGAGCAGTGTTCCGCGCCACAGCCCGAACACGGCGCCGCCGGCCATGGTGAGCAGAAACGCCGGCGCAAGCGTGACCGACGCGACCACGTAGGCCGCAACGAATACGACAGCCGCCCATGGTCCCAGATCGGATAACGCGAGCGCGACCGATTCGATCCAGTCGCTCAAGATTCAGAAGGAGCCTGATCGGCCGAAGGCGGGGACTGAGGACGGCGTCGCGCACGCTTCCGGCGCTTCGCAAACACGCGCGACAGCCGCTCGAGCGCCACTGCCGCCTGTTGAAGTCCCGCGGCTATCTGATCGGCATCGGTCCACGCGGCGGGGTTGAGGCGTTCGTTCAGGGCCAGCAGCGCCTCTTGCCGCAGCGGGTCCGACGTCCGCCTGGGAATGCGCTCGCGGATCAGCGGATACCACCGGCCGAGAAAGGCGACCTGTTCGTCGGGCGTCGCACCCTCGATCGACGATGGAACCTCCAGCCTCGCCGGCACGGCCGCTGCCGGCATCGCCGCCGCGGGGACCGCGGTCTCGGGCGGGACCGGGGCCGGCTCTTCCGGCCTGGGCGCTTTCCGTCGCCGCGGCTCGGGCGCCATTTCGATGTACTGCTGGCCCTCCCTGACTTCCTTCCAATCGAAGGTGATTCCGGGATTCTGCGACTCGATCAACCGCTGGACGTCCGGGTCGAGGGCACTGCGGCCGACGCGCACGCCGCCAGGCGACCGAAACACGTACAGGATGCGTGAGCGCTGTCGATGTCCGTCGCGATAGAGATGCATCAAGTACGTGGTTTCGTACCCGCGCCTATCGCGAATGACGCGCAGGAAAGGCACAGCGGCTACTTGCGCTTCTGGGGCCTCGAAGCGGCGGACTGGCGTGCGGTCGCCTTCTTCGCGCCCCGAGCGTCGGCGGTTTTCTTCTTCGCCGCACCGGTTCGAGCACGCGTGCTTGCGGCAGCACCGCGCACAGCTCGAGACGCGGCAGGCCTCGACGGCTTGGAACGCGACGGCTCCGGCGCGGACGGCCGCGCGGGTTTCGGCTCGCGAATGCGATCGCCTGCCTGCGGCGAGCGCGCGACGAGCGTGAATCGGATCTGCTCTCCGATGGCCGAATACGCCCACATCTCCGCAGCCTGAATCTGCAGGTCCGAGCACAGACGCCTGGCGTGGTCCACACCCGAGGCGGGCACATACAAGTGGAACGGGACGCGAAGCTTCGAGAAGGCGACCCATTGCGACATCGCCTCGAGGTTGTTGAGTGACTCGGCGGTCTCCACCTCGACGACGCCGAGCAGCTTCCTGGACCGCTCGCCCGACTGCAGGACGAGATCGGGGTACCACGGCGCGGCCGCCGACCCTACCGGCGCCGCCTGTTCGTTGCCGGGATTGATGGCCACGTCGAACTTCCGCTTGTACTTGGCCTGGAGCAGCCGAATCACCCGATCGTGCTCGAGTTGCTCGCGCACGGGCCGCACGAGGATGGGGCTCAACAGAACCTCCGACGGGGGAAGACGCGACGGCTATCGCCGGCGCGCTGGTGTGCCTCGCGACCGTCTAGTGGTATGTCCATCGCGGCCGGAAATCGTGCTTCGAAGCTCGTTGTTCGCGGTACTCTTCCAGTTGATACAGCCCACTAGGATGACTGCACGCGCCGACAGAAGCGCAAGAATATAGCACGAAAGCCGCGCGGCTTGAACCGCCAGATCTCCTCGCTGTTTCGTCTACTTGACGCGTCCCCACCGGGGCATAACAATGAGCGCAGTGTCTCCGGGAGACGGCGGCGCCTCGCCCGCACGCGTGCTGATCGTGGACGATGACGCCAGCGTTGCGGAGCTGTTTTCACGGATGCTTCGTCTCGAGGGCTTCGAAGTCTGGGCCGCCCATTCCGCAGACGAAGGGCTTGGCCTCGCCCAGACCCACCGCCCTCACGCGGTCATTCTCGACCTGAGAATGCCGCTGGCCAGCTGCCTTCGGGTTCTGCGCGCACTGCGGGCCATCCCGGGACAGCAACAGACGCCCGTCACGATCGTCACGGGCGACTACTACCTCGGTGAAGCGCAGTCGGACGAGATTCGGACGCTGGGTGCCGACGTCCGGTTCAAGCCCCTCTGGCTCGACGAGCTCGTGGCGCTGGCGCGCGACATGCTCCCCGCCACGGTCCGTGACTGACTCGGACAAAGGCCCCGGGGCCCAGGGCTCAGGCCTCCGGGAGTCCTCCCGGTTTCTGAAGGCCTGCCGCCGACAGCCGGTGGACATGACGCCTGTCTGGTTCATGCGCCAGGCCGGGCGATACATGGAAGAGTACCGGGAGATCCGCAGCCGGCACTCCCTGCTCGACATCTGCCGCTCGCCGGATCTCGCAACCGAGGTCACGCTGCAGCCGGTTCGGCGCCTCGAGGTGGACGCGGCCATCCTGTTCTCGGATCTGCTGCTGCCGCTCGAGCCGATGGGGCTCCCCTTCGATTTCATCAAAGGCGAGGGCCCTCAGCTCGAACGCCCGATCGAAGGTCCTGCCGACATCGATCGGCTTCGCGTCTTCGAGCCTCGCGAGGCGCTGCGGCACGTCCTCGACACCATCCGCCAGGTGCAACACGAGCTCGATGGCCGCGTGCCGCTCATCGGTTTCGCGGGCGCACCGTTCACGCTCGCCTCCTACGCGATCGAGGGCGGGCACTCGAACAACTTCGCCAAGACCAAGGCCCTGATGTACAGCCAGCCCGACGCCTGGCACCGGCTCTGCCAGATGCTGTCGGGCGTCGTGTCGAGCTACCTGCTCGCGCAGATCGACGCGGGTGTGGACGCGGTCCAGATCTTCGACTCCTGGGTCGGCGCGCTGGACGCGACCGATTACAGGGAGTTCGCGTTGCCGCACACGCGCCGCATCTTCGACGCCGTGGCCGGCCGCGTCCCGACCATTCATTTCGGCACAGGCACGGCGACGATTCTCGAGGAGCTCCGGGATGCCGGCGGCGACGTGATCGGCGTGGACTGGCGCATCGCGATCGACGAGGCCTGGGATCGGATCGGTCCCGGCCGCGCGGTGCAAGGCAACCTCGATCCGACGCTGCTGCTCGGGCCGCCCCAGCGCATGCTGCACCAGGCCGACGCGCTGCTCCGCAAGGTCGGCGGCCGTGCCGGACACATCTTCAACCTCGGGCATGGCATCCTGCCATCGACGCCCGTCGAGCACGTCCAGCTGCTGGCCCACCACGTGCACACCGCGTCCCGCAAGGTGCGGTGATTCTTTACAGTGAGCGCGACGTACGATGTTCAGCGAGCCATCGCTCGCTCATATAACCGAGATTGGCGGAGTTCACGCCACTCGGCGCCCGCATCATGAGGATGATGACGACCGCGATCAACACGATGACGACGCCAACGATGAACAGCATGTGGGTTCTCGCCGCATTCAGGTCGGCGTCTAGCGATCCTGACACGCGGCAAGGTGACAGTCTGTGCGTTTGTGCACACCGCAGGCATGTGAACCCGGGGGTTGTGTGCGCGATCTGGTTCGGACGTAGGGCCTCTGCGCGCCCGCCTATCTGAAAGTGGAAGGCGAACGTGCCTGAGATGCTGCACGGCTCGCGATCGTCCATGTTTCTTCGCACTCTCGGCAGCGCCACAAGGTCTTGACTGTGATGGTTTTGGCGATTGTGTCGACGCGTGT
>DASTDQ010000946.1:0-17325 GCA_035710305.1 Vicinamibacterales bacterium
CGTCGGCGCAACGGCGTGGCGCGCCGCCGGAGGGCGGGTCACATCAATACGCGAATTACGTCCGACCGCGTGATGATGTAGGTTTTGTCGGTCTTGAAGTCGCGGATCAGCACCGCCGGGTTCTCCGGCGTGATCATCGTGGACAGCAGCTCCACGGGCGTCGAGATGTCCACGTAGGCAAACGCCGGCTGCATGATCGTTTCGATCGGCTGCTTCTTCACGCCCCGGTTCTTCACCATCTCTTCATAGAGGTGCGTCTCGTTCAGCGATCCGACGATGCGGCCGTGCTTGGTGATCGAGACCTGCGAGAAATCGTGGGCGCTCATCAGCCGCGCGGCCTCCTCGACGGACCGGTCGGCCTCGACGGCGAACAGCTCGCCTGAGACGCCCGTCGCCACCAGGTCCCGCGCCGTCGTCCCGGTGACCTCCAGGAATCCCCTGGACCCCATCCACTCGTCGTTGAACATCTTCCCCATGTACCGCGAGCCGTGGTCGTGAAACACGACCACGACCACGTCGCCCTTCTTGAAGTGCTCGGCGAGCTGCACCACGCCCGCCATCGCCGCCCCCGCTGAATTGCCGACGAAAATGCCCTCCTCGCGCGCCAGCCGGCGCGTCATGATGGCTGCGTCCTTGTCGGTGACCTTCTCGAAGTGGTCGACGACGTCGAAGGCCACGTTGCCCGGGATGAAGTCCTCGCCGATGCCTTCCGTGATGTAGGGGTAGATCTCGTTCTTGTCGAAGATGCCTGTCTCCTTGTATTTCTTGAACACCGACCCGTAGGTGTCGATCCCCCACACCTTGACCGCCGGATTGCGCTCCTTGAGAAACCGGCCGATGCCGCTGATCGTCCCCCCGGTCCCCACGCCCACGACCAGGTGCGTGACCGAGCCGCCGGTCTGATCCCAGATCTCCGGGGCCGTCTGCTCGTAGTGCGCCGCCGTGTTCGACGGGTTGTCGTACTGGTTGGCTTTCCAGGCTCCGGGAATCTCGCTCGCGAGGCGCGAGGACACCGAGTAGTAGGACCTGGGATCCTCGGGGTCCACGTCGGTCGGGCAGACGATGACCTCGGCGCCGAAGGCTTTCAAGGCGTCGATCTTCTCCTTCGATTGCTTGTCGGTGGTCGTGAAGATGCAGCGATACCCCTTGATCGCCGCCACGATGGCCAGCCCCATGCCGGTGTTGCCGGACGTGCCCTCGACGATCGTGCCACCCGGCTTGAGCCTGCCCGATCGCTCGGCGTCCTCGATCATCCGCAGCGCGATCCGGTCCTTGAGCGAATTGCCGGGATTGAACGTCTCGACCTTCGCGAGGACGGCCGCCTCGGTCACGCCTCGCGTGATGGCGTTGATGCGCACCATGGGCGTGTTGCCGATGGCGTCGAGAATCGAGTCACAGATCTTCGAGCGGGGAGGCCTGGGCACCGTGTGATTCTAATCCGAAGACTCACTCGGATTGAGAAGGCGAACCCTTGTTCACACTTCTCACTTCTCTCTTCTCGGTTCGTGTTCGATTTCAGGGTTCTGTTCCGGGTTCGATTGTGTCGCCGTCGGTCTTGATCAGCGATTGGGGTTGAGGCTCTGGAATACGTTCAACGACTCCAGCATCAGGCCGCTCGCCGCGTCGGTTCGGCCCTTCAAATCCTCGGGCGTCAGACTCCAGAAGTGTGCGAGCCAGCCGCTGGCTATGCCGCGGGAGCGACGCAGGAAATCGGCGTACTCGGCGGGCGTGCAGTTGAGCGGAAACGTCTCTTCGACGACAACCGGCTTTCCTTTTCTATAGCGGGCCAGCGAATCAAGTGCGACGTCCACCTGTCCGCTCGCCGGGTACACGTGGACAGCGAGGAAATCCACCTCGAGAGCGATGTCCGCGGGCGGGAACCCGGCCATGTTCTCGGGCTTCGCATTGTCGATCCAGATCATGCCGACAGTAATCGGGTGGCGCTGATCGTGCCTGCGGATCGCCTGCGTCATCTGCCGCAGCCACGCGCGAGCAATGTCCGGAGCCCTGCGCCCCGCTGGATCGAGGTTGATGTACTCGAGATAGCGCATGCCTTCCAGTTCCGCGGGATGCGTCCACTCGCCCGCCCGTCTTGGCGTGGTGGAAACAAGCGGCTCGTTCATCACGTTGTAGGCGAAGACCCCCGGACGATTCGCGCCGACCGCCGCGACGGCTTCCCAGAACGCCGCCTGTGAAGCCCAGCGTTCCTTCTCGGTGAGATTCCGGTACCACGATGGCTCATCGGCGACACGAAACGTGCCCAGGCCGGTCACGTCCAGGTACACCCCGACGTCTTCGGCGAAGCCAATCAGCTTTTCGAGGCGCGCCAGGCTGATCTGATTCGGCGAGCGCGGCGCGTCCATGAATCTGGCGAACTGCAGGCTGACCCGGACCACGTTGGCGCCGAGGCGCTTCATCTCGCGCAAATCGCGTTCGATTTTCGGCCAACCGTCGGGCCCGTCGCCGTTCCAGTAGTCCTCGAGCAGGCGGAACCGCTCGTCGCGGAAGTAGTTGAAGCCCCACGGGATGAACGCCGCCCGCTGGTTCGAGAGGACGAACCCGTCTCCGGTTTCGCTCACCGCCACCCAGGAAGGCGACTGGCCGAAGGCCGGGGCGCTGCAAGCCGCGAGAAGAAGCACCAGCCGAAGCGAGCGCATCAGCACTGGTTTCACGAGCCGTTGGACGACGGGCCGGCTGGAAGGGTTGTCCTCGATCGCGGCTTCGAGGACGTGCTGTCCCGGACGCGCGCTCATGTGCTCGTCATGTCAGATTCGCGCGCGCACCAAGAGCCTGTTCGGCCTGCCACAGATGCCTGTGCTGATGGCGCGGGAGGATCGACAGCGCGGCAAAGATCGAATAGCGGACCCGGCCGTCGAACGGCGACACGATCTTCACTCGATCGATCGGCAGGCCGTCGGAGGCGCGGGTCAGCGCGATCTGCTCGGCTTGAAGGCGCTCGAACTCGGCCGCCAGCTCCCCTGCCGGCCGGTCGCCGGATGGCACGAATGCCGCAGTGGTCTTGGACTTGAAGCGCCCGGGGACGCTCAGTGCCCGCCAGAGGAGCCACCCGACCAGGTCGCGCCGGTACCGGCCGCCGACCCCCCGCCCGGATCGCCTGCATTCGTCGAGCCCCTGCCGCAGCAAGGGCACGAACGCCGCCGACGTCAGGTTCAGGTGGGCAACGCACTCCCCGGGGGACCATTTCTCCGGAGCGGGCCGCCGGCTCCACGCTTCGGGTGGGAGCCCTTGCCGCAGACGCGCGAGCCGTTCGGACGCAGACAGGAACTCGCTGGCGATAGCTTCGAGCTGGGGATGCACGTCAGGCGATTCTAGCGGTACGAGGTGCGAGGGTACGAGGGTGCGAGGGTGCGAGTGCCTCCCCCTGCCCCCTGCCCCCTGCCCCCTGCCCCCTGCCCCCTGTTCCCTGCCCCCTGCTCAGTGCGTCAGCGCGTAGACGTAATAGTTCACGCCCAGCCGATACGCGTTGCTGGTCGGATCGGGGTTGTAGAGCCCTTCGGCCGACCATTCCCAGTACTCCGCGATGTCGTTGTTGTGGTTGGCCAACGCCATCATGCGGCCCTTTGGATCGTTGTTCTCGAACATCCCGTAATAGGCGGGTGGGACGTTCATGCTGGGATGCGGCACGTCGAGCTTCCGGATGTCGTAGAAGGAGTGAAAAATCGGGTGGTGCTCGTCGATGCGGATGAAGCGGTGCTCGGGCAGCGCCTGGCGCATCTGCGCCACCATATTGTCCCAATGGTCCGGTCCCTCGAAGTCGTCGAAGATGACGAAGCCCCCCTTGAGCAGGTATTCGCGCAAGCGGACCGCCTCGCTCGGCTGGATCGTCCAGTATCCGGGCTCCCAGACGTAGAGAACAGGGTTGTCGAAGATCTCCGGGTCGTCCAGATCGAGCACGTTGGTGCCGTCCAGCCTGAGGCGGACGTGGGTGATGTAGTCGATGATGGCGCTCAGGTTTCTGTCGGCCGCCGGGTAGTCGTGCGACCATGCCGATCCGCCGAAGCCGAAGTCACCGAGCCCCGAGCCGTAGATCAGGCGGGTGAACGTGAGGTTGCTGTCGTAGTCCACGACCTGCCGGAACGACGAGGCGCGCCGGCCCTGGGCGGCGACGATGATCGGAACGAGCAGGCAGAGGACGAGCGCGCCTATTGACCGTCGCACCCTCGCACCCTCGCACCTTCGCACCTTCGCACCCTGTCTCAGTGTGTCATCGCGTACAGAACGGCGTTGATCCCCACGGCGTAGCCGCGCGGCGAGAACTGGTAGAAGTAGCGCGGGTCCTCGCCTTCGCGCTCCCAGGCATCGGAGATGTCCGTGTTGTGCGTCATCAGCACCATGATGTTGTTGCGAGCGTCGGAAATGGCTCGAAAGTGCGGCACCGCGCTGTCCTCGCCGCGCTCGGACGTGTCGGTCGAGTTGCCTCGCCACGCCTGGATCGACGGGATCTGCGGGAGCTCCGTCATCTGGTATTGCATCTGGTAAATGGCGTGGTCCGGCGTCAGATCCTGAATCACATAGCCGGGCCTGGGCAGGATGCGTTCGATTTGAGCGACCCACTCGTCCCACGCATACGAGCCCCAGAAGTCGTCCACCCAGATGAAGCCGCCCTTGAGCAGGTAGGCCCGCAGGGCCTCCACTTCCCTGGGGCTGAAGGTCACGGTTCCCACGTCCTCCATGTGAAGGTAGGGACACTGGAAGAGGGCATCGTCGGTCAAGCGGATGGTGACGAAGTCCGGAGTGCCGCCGCCTTCGAACTTGACGCGCGTTTTCGTCAACTCGGAGAGGCGGATCGAGAAATTCAGGTCGGCGTCGGGGTAGTCGGTTGACCAGCCCTGCCCGCCTGCCTCACCGCGCGTGCTCGTGTAGATGCCCCGGCAGAAGTTGAAGCCGTAGCCGAAGGTGTCGGCCTTCGGGTAGCGCGGAGGGTAGCGGCTGCGGCCGAACCCGAACTGCGCTGCCGCCGCGCCTGTGATGCAGAGGATCAGGGCGGCGGTCAACGCGATCCGGATTCTCACCGTGGCGCCTGCCCGAGCGAGCGGTAGTACTCCTCGACGAGCTTGCGGAACTCCTTCGGGACCTCGTCAGAGCCCGACAGCACGATGGCGCCCGCGTCCGCCTCCACCTGCCGCCGCAGGCCGAACTCGAAGCGCTTGAGGTTGTCGGCGACAAACGCCTGCAGCCTCGCCAGCTCCTCGACGTTCTGGTAGGTGCGATCGTCCTGCAGCTTCCGCAGTGCCTCGACGATCTGGTCGAGCTCCCGCGGATCGATGTTCTCGCCACGCAGCATGCCGCGAAGCTCCTGCGCCTCGGACGTGTACTGGCGCGCTTCGGCCGAGAGCTGCCGGATGTCCTCAGGCGTCAACCGAACACGACCGCCCTCCCACCAGCCGCCCCAGTTCGCGCCGCCTCGCCAGACACCGCCGCGATCGACCCCGCCGGGATCGAAACGGCCGTCGCCGCCGCGGGTTCCGTCGGCGCGAGCCTGACGATCTCCGCCTCCCTGCCCGCCCTGGCCTTGCTGGCCCTGTTGACCCTGTTGACCCTGCCCGCCCTGGCCTTGCTGGCCCTGTTGCCCCTGCTGGCCTTGTTGACCCTGCTGGCCTTGTTGACCCTGCTGGCCTTGTTGCCCTTGCTGGCCTTGTTGCCCCTGCTGGCCCTGCTGACCCTCCTGGCCCTGCTGGCCTTGCTGGCCTTGCTGGCCCTGCTCGCGCAGCGCGCGCTCGCGGGTCCGCTCCTGAATCGACTCCGCTGCACGTGCAAGACGCTGCGCCCGCCTCAGGGCCTCTTCGCGGCGATCGCGCGGATCGCCCTGGCCGAGCGCGGCCTGAGCCTCGTCCAGGCGCTTGCGCACGTTGTCGATGGCTTCGGAGATCTCGCTCTCGGCCGCGTTCGCGTTCTGGAGGTTGGTTCCACGCGTGACCAGCCCTTTCGAATACAGCACGCTGTCACGCACGCGGCTGTCGCGAATCTCGCCGGCAGCCTCGGCCATCTTCCGCGACGCGGCGCGCTCCTCCCGTGTCGCGTCCCGGGCAGCCTCGTCGAGGTCGGCTTCCAGCTTGCCGAGCCGCGCCTCGAGTTGATCTTTCTTCTCGTTGATCTGCCGCGCCTGGTCGCCGCGAGCCGACGGCGCCGCGGGAAGCTGCCGGACCCGGTCGGCGATCTCCTGTTGCTGCCGGGCGATGGCCTCGGCCTCGCGCTTCGCCTCTTCGATGTCGCGCTCGGCCCGCGCCGTCAGCGACCGCTGAAGCTGACGCTCGGTCTGGCGAAGGCGCTCGAGCGCGGCCTGGGCCTGCGCGGACGCGTTGGCGCCGCCGCCTGCGGCTGCCTTGCGCATCGCGTCGGCGGCCTCACGGAGCTCACGCGCGGCTTGCTGCAGTTCCGGCCGCTGTTCCTCCCGCGCGAGACGCTCGAGCCGCCGGGCCGCTTCCTCGACCTGATCGGCGAGCGCCCGCTGCTGGGCGCCGCTGCTGCCGCCCGAGCTCATACCCTCGAGTGCCCTGCGCCGCTGACGCTCGGCCTCCTGCTCCTGCCGGCGGGCCAGCTCCTTCAGCTTCTCCAGCAGCTCGTCCACTTCACGATCGTTGGCCTGCTCGGACGCCTGGTTGGCCGTCTCGTAGCGGTTGGCCATCTTGTCGAGCTCCTGCTCGAAGATCTCCGCCAGCTCCTGCTGAATCGCGCCGCCGCCCCCGCCGCCGCCGCCCTGCTGGCGGCCGACGCTGATCTGGGTCTCGTATTCTTCTTCGGCCTTCTGAAGAATCTGGAGCGCCTTGTTCTCGGGCGGCAGGGCCTGATCGGGCGCCGCCACGCTCAGCTTGCCCTCGGCGTCCTTCATGGCGGCCACGGCCTGCGGCAGCAGCTCGGCGATCTTGGCGAAGGCCGGATCGCGTTCCACCAGCTGGCTGTTCATGCGCGTCAGCAGCCCTTCGACCTGCTCGCGAAGCCGCTGCTGCGACAGCGAGACGACCGTCGAACTCTCGCGCAGCTTCGCGGCGCTGAGCGTCTTTCTGTCCTTCTGCACGTTGAACGTCGCGGAGATGATCTGACGCTGCTGCTCGGACAGGGCCTGGACCTGCCCGCCACGTCCGCCGCCGCCACCGCCGCCGCCACCGCCCTGCGACGGCGCCTGACGGAAGTCCTTCTTGAACGGACGAATGCGCAGGAAGTACAGGTTGCTCGACGCGGATTTCGCGCCGCTGACGTCGTTGTCCGAGGCGCGCGCGTAGTACGAGACCGAATCGCCCGTCTCCACGCCGAGCTCCTCGAGATAGAACGTGTGGCCGGCCGACACCTCAGGCAGGCGCTTGGTGCCCGAGAAGAGCTTCAGCACCTTCTCGGGGCCGCCGTTGATCGAGTAGACCAGCTCGAGATCGCGGACGCCGAAGTCGTCCTCGGCGGCGGCCTCGACGAATACTTCTTCGATCGCGGACACGGACGTGTCGCGGCCCGGACGATTGAAGGAGACCGACGGCGCCCGATCGGCGAGCACGTCGATGGCGTACTGCGGCGAGGCAATCACGCGCTCCCCCGCCGGCGCGTTGAGCTCCACGCGGTACGAGCCCTCGCGCTCCACCTTGAAGGCCGCGGTCAGCGACCCGTCCGCCTGCAGCGCCAGATCGACCGACTCTTTCTCGTTCAGCGTGATCCGTCCGCCCGAGGTCTTCATCGTCGGGAAGATGCGAAGCCGGACCTCGGTGCCGCGCAGCGTCGCGATGTCGCCGCCGTCTTCGATCGTCTGCGGTTCGAGGCCGGTGTAGGCCGGGTAGTGGTACTCCATCTCCAGCCGCTGGACGTACGGAACGTCAACGACCTTCAGGATGTGGACCTTTGAGTGCACCCGGTCGGCGATGACCTGGTACTCGAGCGGAGCCGCGATGTCGAACACGATCCCTTCGTAGCGGCCTTCGTCGTTGCGGAGCAGCGGGAGCGGCTCGAACTCCGCGTCCGGCGATCGCCGCACCATCAGGACGACGTCCTCGGAGCCGAACCCGACGAGCGACGCCGAGATCGTCTGGTCCACGCCTTTCGGCACGGTCGCGTCGCCTGGTGTCACCTCGATGCGATACGGCGATGCGGCCTCCACGCCTTCGCTGAACAGGAGCACGGCGGTGACCGAATGGCGGATGAAGGCCGGCCCCCCCAGGACGATCAACAGTGCGGCGGCGACGATCGTGCCCAACGCCACACCGTTGCGCTGAAGCGGAGTCTGCTCGACGCGATGCGACGCGTCCATCCTCGCGCACACCTCGATCGCCTGCTCGACCACGCGCTGCACCAGGGCAGCCGATTCGGGAACATGACCCGTGCGGCTCGATTCGACCGCGCTGAGCAGTGTCGCCTGAAGGGACGGCTCGTGCTCTTCCAGATAGAGCGCGACCTGCTCGTCGGTGACGCGCTGCCGCAGGGGGCGGAAGAGGAACCAGTAGGCCGACGCCAGGAGCGTCACGGCAATCAGCACCCGCGAGGCCACGATCGAGAGCGGGCTGAACCTGGCCCACTCCATCAGGTAGGCGGCGGCGAAGAACACGGCCACCGTGATGCCGAAGACGCGGAGCGCGCCTCGAACGATCAGCTTCAGGCGCCAACGTCGGCGGACTTCGGCAACGATGCCGAGCAAATCAGTCGGTGGAGTGCGTCTCAGGCGCTCGAGCATGGGTCCTCACTTTTTACCTACCGGCCGCCAGCTACCAGCTACCGGCTAGTCTACGCCTTCGCAATACGGTTGGATAGGAGCGTGTCGGTGCCCAGCAGCAGGATTCCCGCAACCAGGAAATACCACCACAATCTCTGGTTTTTCTCGCGCGCCTCGCGCGTCAGCGGTACGCCTTCGGTCGCGCCGGCGGTCCCCGTGCCACCCCCGCCCGAGGCAGCCGCCGTGATTTCCTTCGGGTCGATCGGCGTCAGATCCGACTCGGCGGGATCGACGTTGGCGGCGACGACGGCTTCAGCCTCGTTGCGGTCGGCACGCAGCTCGTAGAAGCCCTGCTCGGTGAGTTCGAGCACGTCGGTGCCCTCGTCCTCGACCGGAACGCGGCGGCCCGACGGCGTCAGCAGGACCCGCAGCGGCGCCTTCGTGGCCCCAGCCACAGACGAGGCGTTGAGCACCTGCCCGACGGTGAGCCACGGCGCCGGCTCCGCGTAGCCGGCGAGGTGTCTGGCGGCCTGGTGCACGAATATCGGAAAGACCGGCTTGGTCGGAAAGTCGCTCCAGGCCACGTCGAGCGACGACGACCACTGGAGGATGCGTCCGCGCCCCACCCGCCGTTCGAGCACGGCCGGCGTGCCGGCGTCGAACCGCGCGAGGACCCGCGCGTCTTTCGCGGCCGTGAGGTTGCGATACCCGTACACGGGGATCGCCGAGAAGTCGCCGCTCCGTGGCGCGCGAAACGGCTCGAACACCGGATGCCCGTACTCCAGGCCCCCGACGCGGGCCGCGTCGCCCCGCGAGCGATCGACCGGCGGACCGATCGTGGCCGGCAGCACGTCCACCTCCTGCGGCCACGTCGCGCGGGGCCCGGTTGCGACGAACATTCCGCCTCCCTGGTCCACGTAGCGCGCGAGCCGCTTCGCCAGCGACGCGCTCACCTCGACGTCGTTCAATAGGACGACGGCACTCAGCCGAAGGTCGTCGTCGGTGACCTCGCCCGGCAGGCGGGAGACCATCTCGAACTTGGGCGCATCCCCGATCGAGAGCGCGCGGCGCAGGTACAGGCCTGCGGCCGGGTTGCCGCGATCCACGAGCGTCAGCCGCACGGGCCTGGAGGGCGAGACGACGAAGTTGAACGTGTTGTCGGTCGCCAGAGCGTCGTCCGGCACGCGAACGGTCGCGCGCATGTTGGGCGAGCTCACGGTGAACGGATCGAAGGTCACCGACGTGCTACTGCCGGCGTCCACGGCGATCGGCTTTGTGCCAATCGACAACCCGTTCACGTCGAGCGTGACGCTGCCGCCGGTCGAAGGCCGTTCAGTGCGGTTCACGATACCGGCCGTGACAGTGACCCGCTGCTGGTTGGAGGAGGTCGAGCGCGCCATCGAGACGCCGGCAACGCTCAGGTTCGGCTGCTCGGCCGGGCCCTGAATCAAAACCGGTGTCAGCGTCGTGTTCGGTGGCAGCCTCGCTCCTTCTTCTCCGCGCCAGCCGCCTCGCTGAAAGTCGCTGATGAGCACGACCTCGCGGCGCGGCAGCGTGGAGTCTGCGACGATACCTCCAGCCACCTTGAGCGCGGGGGCGAACCGCGTCGCGGACACGCCGGGCGCGGCCGCGTCCACCGACGCCTGGAGGCGCGAACGCTCCGCGGTGGACCGGATCTGGATCTCGGCTCCGGACCCGAAGAGCACGACCGATCCCCGATCCGACGCGGTGAGGCGCGCGATCTCCTCGCGCGCCGCCTCCTGGGCGCGGGCCCAGCGATCGCCGAACCCCATGCTGTAGCTCGCGTCGAGCAGGATCACGACTTCGCGCGCGGACGAACCGGCCGTCGGAAGATCCGTGCGATCGACGAGGGGACGCGTGAAGGCCAGGATGATCAGGGCGAGCGCCGCCAGGCGCACCATCAGGAGGAGCCAGTGCTGGATCTTGCGGCGGCGGACGGACTGATACGGAATCCGCCGCACGAACATGAGCGACGGAAAGCGGACGATCTGCTTCTTCTCGCGCTGCGTGAGGTGAAGCAGCACGGGTATCGCCAGGCCGGCGAGCGCGACAAAGAAGAGCGGCGCGAGAAACTGCATAGGCTACAGTGCAACGGTACGACGGTGCGACGGTGCGAGGGTGCCTGTCTTCATCGGATCTTCATGGTCTTCAGGCGCCCGTTCAAGTACCGGAACAGCGCGAAATCCAGGGGCTTCGACGTGTCGAGCACGGTGTAATCCACGCGGACGGCCGAGAACGCCTGCGTCAACGCGTCGGTATGCGCCTTCACGAGCGACCGGTATTCGTCGCGGAAGGCCTCCGGAACGACCGGCATCTGCTCGCCGCTCTCCAGGTCCTCGAACGGCTGAGCGTCGCCGAAGCCGAAGTCGAGCTCCGACGGATCGAGAATGTGAAAGACGACAATGTCGTTCCCGCGAAAGCGGAGCGGCGACACCGCGTCCACGACCGACTCCGGCTCCTCGTAGAAATCGGAGATCACGACGAGCACGCCGCGCCTGCCGAAGTGCTCGGCCAGCCTGTGCAGCGGCTCCTTGAGCCGGCCGGGCCGGCCGGGCGTCAGGCGCTCGAGCACGTGCAGAACCGTCTCCATGTGCTTGGCGGAGGGCGGCACGTGCTCCACGACGTCGTGATCGAAGGCGACGAAGCCGACGCGGTCGCGCTGATGGTGCACCAGGTTGGTGAGGCAGGCCGTCAGGATCCGCGCGTAGTCGAACTTCGTGATGCCGCGGCTGCCGTAGTCCATCGACTTCGACACGTCGAGCAGCACGGAGAAGTTCATGTTCGACTCGGCCTCGTACTCCTTGATGTAGTACCGGTCGGTGCGGGCCCAGAGGCGCCAGTCCATGCGGCGGATGTCGTCGCCAGGGACGTACCCGCGGTGCTCGGCGAAGTCCACCGAGGCGCCGAAGTACGGCGCCTTGTGCAGGCCGTTGATGAACCCGTCCACCACGGCGCGGGCAACGAGCTCGAGGTTCCCGATGCGCGCAAGCACAACGGGATCCATGAAGCGCGCGCCGGGGATGGCGTGGACTTCTACCGGCATCTCACATTCCCGATCGAGGCAGCGGCACGGCGTCGAGCAGGCGATCGACGATCGCGTCGGTCGTCACGCCTTCTGACTGCGCGTGGAAGTTGATGATGATGCGGTGCCGCAGCACCGGGTGCGCGAGCGCCCGGATGTCGTCGAAGCTGACGTGGTACCGCCCCGTCGTGAGCGCGCGCGCCTTCGCGCCGAGCACCAGGTACTGGGCCGCCCGGACGCTGGCGCCAAACGCCACCCACTTGGAGATGAAGTCCTTGGTGTCCGGATTCCTCGGACGCGTCGCGCGGACGATGTCGAGCGCGTGCCGCATCACGGGCTCGGCCACGGGCACCTTTCGCACGAGCTCCTGAAACGCGACCAGGTCCTTGCCGCTGACCGGGCGCTCGAGCTGCGGGTTCTGCAGCGCCGTGGTCGTCCTCACCACACCCAGCTCTTCGTCGTACGGCGGATGGTCGATGATGACGTGGAACATGAACCGGTCGAGCTGCGCCTCGGGCAGCGGATAGGTGCCTTCGAGCTCGATCGGGTTCTGCGTCGCGAACACGTAGAACGGCTCGTCCAGAGTGTAGGTCCGTCCCTGGATCGTGACCCGGTGCTCCTGCATCGCCTCGAGCAGAGCCGACTGCGTCTTGGGCGGTGTGCGGTTGATCTCGTCCGCCAGCACGATGTTGGCGAAGATCGGGCCGGGCGCAAACACCATCTGTCGCCGGCCGGTTACCGCGTCTTCCTGCACGAGGTCGGTGCCGGTGATGTCGGAGGGCATCAGGTCGGGCGTGAACTGGATGCGCGAGAACTTCAGGTCCAGGACGCGCGCGATCGTGTGGATCAGCAGCGTCTTGGCCAGACCCGGCGCGCCGACGATCAGGCTGTTGCCGCCCACGAACAGCGTGGTGAGCACCTGCCCGATCACCTCGTCCTGGCCGACGATGATTTTCTTCAGCTCCGTGACGATCTGCTGGCGCCCGGCATTCATCCGGTCCGCGAGCGCGATGTCGTCCGCAGACTGCAAGTCAACCGCATCACTCACCATCGGGTTCATCGGGTCCCTCCAAAATGGGGTCGGGAGTCATTTTTCGAGGACACTCTTGAAAAATGACTCCCGACCCCATTATTTCGCTTCCGCCGCGCGAATCTCGCGCGTCTTCAAGGCTATCGCCGTCACGAGCTTCTCGAGCTCGGAGCTGTAGCGGGCCGGATTCATCCCCTCTTTCAGCAGCCGGAGCGCGTCCACACGTCGCTCGAGCTCGCGCCGTTCCAGGTACAGCTCCCGCAGCCTCGGGTCCGAGGGCAGGCCGCCGCCGGCGTCGGCGAGCGACAGCACCGCCGCCACCTTGCCGTCCGCCGCCGTGGCAGCGGGCTCCGGACTCCCCTTCTTGTCCCCGTCGTCGTCGAGCAGCGCGTGCTCGGTGACGAGCAGGCCTTCGCGCTCGAACGCGCGCGTCACTTCGGCCTTGGCGAACTGAAACGCCTCGAGCACGCTGATTCGCTTGTTCTTGTCCGCGTCCGCGTTGGGCGAGCTCAGGGCGTCGATGAAGAAGCCGCCAAAGAGCGTCGTGTAGTGCTCCGCGCCGCTGCGCGTGGCGGCGACGATCGTCCGGCCGGGACCGGAGAGCACCTCGACGAACGGACCGCTGGCGCTCGCCGTGTTGACGAACACGACCTGCTTGGCCGGCAGCTTGCGGACGAGCGCCTGGAACTCCTCGGCGCTCACGTCCGGGCCCGGTATGTTGAACTTCGCCGATCGCCCGTCCCAGGCCCCGTGGCCAATCAGCGTGACGAAGACGAGATCGTCCGGCCCGGCGGCGGACGCGATCGTTTCAAGCGCCTTGACGATGCTCTCGCGGTTCGAGACGCCGGTGACGCGCTGGTCGCCCTCCATCGGCTTGTCCACGAGGTAGGCGAGGCGCTCCGGCGCCACGCCGAAGCGCTCCGACGCTTCGGCGAGCGAGTTGCCCCACCCGTGAAACGTCTTGGCGTGCTCGGGGTCACCGGCCAGCCCGACGACGATGAGCAGGAAGACCTTCAGCATCCCTCGCGTCTCACGCCAGTCCGACCATACGCCGGTAGCCCCACTCGGCGCATACCAGACCCATGAGCGCGATGAGGATGATTGGCATGTTCCAGAGTTCGCGTTCTTCGATTGACGTGACGCCGCGTCCGGCGTACCGGATGTCCTCGGTCAGCCCGCGAGCCCCCTCAGGCGTGTAGAAGCGGCCGCCCGTCTCCTCCGCGATCCGCTGCAGAGGCGCCGTATGCATCGTCGGATCGAAGAATTCGGCCTCGCTTGGACCCGCGCGCACGTACGCCGCTCCGGAGCCGACGGCCTGCCCGCCCGATCGGGTGGCGTCAACGGTGACCCCGTAGGCACCGGGTTCGGTGCTCACGAAAGTGCCGCGGTACTCGCCGTCGCGCTCGCCCGTCCATTGGAGCGGGACCGACAATGTGGTGCCGTCGGGCTTGGCAATCTGCGCAACGACGCTCGCGTCGTTCAACTCGACGAACTGCCCGTCCACGACCGAGGCTTCAATCGCCACCGGATCCCCGGGCTCGACGCGATCCGGCATGCGAATCTCCACGGTGTTGGGAACGCCCTCGACCAGCCACCGCAGCATCTGACGCCAGTAGTGCTCCTGCGTCTGATCCTCGAGCGACATCGTGACGTGCATCTGCCACTGCCACGTGTCCTGCAGCGTCAGCGCGATCGCCTTGCCGCGGCCGTACCGCTGCCAGGCGAGCACGTCACGCTTACGCCCGGCCTCGTCGATCCCCTCGAGCAGGACGGTGCCACCGGGCTTCACGGGCATCTCCTCGTTGACCGAGGTGACGAGCGGCAGCTCGGCCCATCGAGCCAACGACGCCGCTTCGGACTGCGCGATCTGTGTCAGGGAGTGCGCCTGACCGGCGCGGGTCGGGGTGATCTTGAGTCGCACCAGAGGCGACGGATCCGAGGCCCGGCGCCGGGGATCGATGAGGAGCGGGAGCGCGTCGGCCACGGGCGTGCCCCCGTAGCCCCCTTCGCCGAACGACCGCGCGCCGCCGAGCATCAGCAGGCCGCCGCCCCGTCGATCGACGAAGTCGGCGATCATCTGGAGCTGGTCGCCCGAAAACGCGCCCGCCTCGATGCTGCCGAGGATCAGACCGCGATACTTGAACAGCTCCTCGCGCGTCTTCGGGAAACCTCCGGCGAGCTCCTCCGGGTCGTCCGGGTCGTCGCCGAAGAAGCGCTTGAACTTGTTGTCGGCGATGCGCTGCAGCACCGCGGCTTCCAGGTTCTTGTCGTCGGCAACAGCGCGCCTGATGAACTTCATCTCCCAGCGCGGCTCGCCTTCGAAGTACAGGATCCTTTCCTGCGTATCCCGCACGTCGAGCAGGGCGTCCCGCGAGTTGTTCTGCGTGACGAGTTCGTCGTCGAGCGGAGTCACCCGGAACTTGAACAGCCGGGGCCCGGATTCGCCGGCCTTGGCGCGGACGCGAACCGACGCGGGCGAGCCGTCGACGGGCAGCGTCACCTTCTCCGATCCGACGATGCGGCCCTCGTCTTCCACGTCCACGGTGACCGAACGGCCGCCGTATCCAGTCTGCCGCACGACGACGTCGAGCAGCAGCGACGCATCCTTCAGGACGGTCCTCGGCGTGCTCACGCGGTCGATCTGAACATCGTGGGAGAGCCGCTCGGCCCCGACGCCCACCGTGAACACGGGCAGCTTGGCGGCCTTGAGCCCGAGCAGCGCGTCGTCGAGCGGCTGCTCGCCCGTGTCGGCTCCGTCGGAGACGAGCACGATGGCCGCAACGGGAAGGCCCGCGAGCTCGTCCCGCACGCCATCGAGCGCGGCGCCCAGGTTGGTCTTCGCGCCGGCGAAGGTCAGCGGGCTACCGGATGCCAGCCGCGAGGCGGTCGACGAAAACCGGAAGGTCCTGACCAGAAACCGGTCGGACAGCGACTTCATGATGGGACCGTCCTTGGCCTCGAACTGATCCCGGACGAAGGCGCCGCGGGGCTTGCCGCCGACATCCCAGATCTGCATGCTGCGGGAATCGTCGAGCAGCACCGCCACGACGTTCTGCTGATCCACGGCCGCGCGCACGATCAACGTGGGGCGGAACAGGCAGAACAGCACGAGGCCCAGGGCGACGACGCGAAGCGTCGTCAGAATCACCTGGTCGCGCTTCCTACCCTCCTCTGAGCGGGTACGGCGGTAGGTCAGGGCCGCGGTGGTCGCGATGACGGCCACGATCGCGCCGGCGGTGAGGGACGCACCCGTGACGTCAAAGCGGAACTCACCTTGCTGAAAGACGACCGGCCGATAGGAGAACAAAGCTTCGAACAGGGCGTCGAACATCAGGGGCCTCGAGACTCAGGAGCGCCGAATTGTACCCCACTGGGGGTCACAGCAGGCGGCCCACCAGGACCGCCGCCGCGCCCGCCATCGTCCACCGGGCCACACGCGGCCGGGAATGCTTCAGCCAATGCCAGTACCATCCTAACGCCGCCATCGATGCCAGCAGCAGGACAACCGCGGCCAGGGTCGCCCAGGGCCCGAGCGACGCGCCGAGCAGCCCGACCAGCCCGGTGTTCCACACTGAGCCAAAGACGATGCACAGGTGGACGAAGTAGATGAGCAGGGTTTCCTGGCCGACGACAGCAAAAAGGCGCGGCAGCCGGGTCAGCCGCTCGCTCGCATACGCGATCAGGGACAGCAGGATGAGGCATGGACCCATTCGCAGCGGGACCTGGATTGGCATGAAACCCCATGGGTCGGCGCTCCAGGGAGTGCCGTCCATGGACGCGAGAAGCGACGCGACGAGAACCATCGCGGCGCCGGGCGCCAGCAAGGCGACGAGCGCGTAGCTCGACAGACGTGACGCGCCCCAGCCGACGTAGATCTGTCCCAGGCCCGCGCCGAACAGGACGTAGGAGGCCCAGGGAAATACGGGAAACAGCGAGCCGGCGGCGGGCGACATGTACGCGGCGAGCCACGGCGGCGCCAGCCGGCCCCAGTCCATCGCCCAGACGGGATGAGACGCGATGGGAATGAGCGCCGCGAGCACGAACGCCGCCGCGGTGAACACGCGCCTCGAACGGGTGACGAGCACGAGCACCTGCACGACCAGGAACGTCGCGCCGATCAACTGCAGCACGTCCACCGCGAGAAACGCGCGCCACACCTCGTCGCCCGCCATGGGGAGTTGGCTGAACCGGTCCACCGGGAAGTGCAACGCGTAGCCGAGCAGGATGAAGACCGCGAACCGGCTGACCCGTTTCAAGAACCTGAACGAAAAGCGCTGGTGCGACCCCCAGTGACGGCTGGTGGCGACGCTGAACGCGAAGCCGGACAGCAGCAGGAAGAGCGCCGACGTCAGACCCCGCTGGAACGTCCAGATGTCGAACCAGGTGCCACGCTGATACTGCGGCGCCAGGAGCGCGGCGACGGTGTGTCCGTATAGCATGAAGACCAGTGCCAGGAAGCGGCCCAGGTCGATGAAGATGACGCGGCGGGCCTGTCCGCCCGCGGTGGCCTCCGGGATCGTGTCAGTCACTCAGTGCGTCAGCGCGTGGAGCAGGACGTTGATCCCCACGGCGTATCCGTCGGGAGAGAACTGATAGAAGAACGCG